>JANRJM010000015.1 GCA_033763975.1 Planctomycetota bacterium | reverse complement strand
CAGCCCCCGCCGCCCCGCCCGCGGCCAGCGGACCCGCGATCGAGAGCCCCATGGTCGGCACCTGCTACCTGGCCCCCAACCCCGACGCCGCCCCGTTCGTCAAGGTCGGCCAGAGCGTGACGCCCGACACCGTCGTCTGCCTCATCGAGGCCATGAAGGTCTTCAACGAGATCAAGGCCGAGAAGGGTGGCGTGATCGAGCAGATTCTGGTCAAGAACGGCCAGGCCGTCGAGTTCGGGCAGCGCATCTTCGCGATCCGACCCGCCTAGGACGCGAGTCCGCCGCGAAGCTTCCCGTGAGATAGAGCCCCATCGCTCGCCCGACGGCGGTCGTGCCCACAGTGTGATTCCTCAGCGAGTACCGAATGTTCAAGAGAGTCTTGATAGCGAACCGCGGCGAGATCGCTCTCCGCATCATGCGCGCCTGCCAGGAGATGGGCATCGAGACGGTGTGCGTGTACAGCACCGCCGACAAGGACGCCCCGTACCTGAAGCTCGCCGACCGCGCCATCTGCATCGGCCCGGGCCCGGCGAAGGAGTCGTACCTCAACATCGCGCGGATCATCGCCGCCGCCGAGATCGCCGACGTCGACGCCATCCACCCCGGCTATGGGTTCCTGTCCGAGCGCCCGGACTTCTCCGCCGCCTGCCGCGACTGCAAGATCGAGTTCATCGGCCCCTCGCCCGAGGCGATGCAGATGCTCGGCGACAAGGTGGACTGCAAGAAGACCGCCCGGGCCGCGGGCGTGCCGGTCTTCCCGGGGTCCGAGGACGCGATCGAGGACGAGGACGAGGCCGTCAAGGTCGCGGCGTCGATCGGGTACCCCGTCATCATCAAGGCCTCGGCCGGGGGCGGCGGTCGCGGCATGAAGGTCTGCCACAACGAGGCGACGCTGCGCTCGATGCTCCGCGTCGCGAGCCAGGAGGCCCAGGCCGCCTTCGGCAACGGCGCCGTGTTCATCGAGAAGTACCTGGAGCTCGCGCGCCACGTCGAGATCCAGATGCTCGGCGACAAGCACGGCAACGCCGTGTACCTCTGGGAGCGCGACTGCTCGATGCAGCGCCGGCACCAGAAGGTCATCGAGGAAGCCCCCGCGCCCCATGTCGACCGCGCGCGCCTCGAGAAGGTGTGCGAGGCCGCCGCCAAGATGATCAGGAACGCCAAGTACGCCGGCGCCGCCACGTGCGAGTTCCTGCTCGACGGCAAGGGCGACTTCTACATGCTCGAGGTCAACACCCGCGTGCAGGTCGAGCACCCGGTCACGGAACTCATCACCGGCATCGACATCGTGAAGATGTCGATCCGGATCGCCGCCGGCGAGAAGATCCCCTTCGCGCAGCGCGACATCACCATCCGCGGGCACGCGATCGAGTGCCGCATCAACGCCGAAGACCCCGACAAGAACTTCCGCCCCAGCGCCGGGCGCATCGACCTCTGGCAGCCCCCCGGCGGGCCGGGCGTGCGCCTCGATTCGCACGTCGTCCCCGGCTATGTCGTCCCGCCCAACTACGACTCGATGATCGCCAAGCTCATCGTCCACGCCGACACGCGCCAGGAAGCCCTGGACCGCGCCGCCCGCGCCCTGCGCGAGTTCAAGGTCGGGCCCATCAAGACCGTCATCCCGCTCCACCAGCGACTGATCGAGAACACCGACTTCCGCCGCGGCGGGGTCGACATCCACTACCTCGAACGCCTCCTCAAGCCCGGCGAGCGGTGAGCACGACTCGCCCCGCCCCGCGCCCGCAGCGTCAGCCCCCCGCGCCCGCCCGCATCTGCTCGATGAACCGGTTGCTCTCCGCGATCGCCGCTTCCATCTCGCGCAGCAGCGCCGACACGTCCGTCTCGATCCGCGCCGCGTTGCCCTGCAGCCCGGCGATCGCCGCCGCGTTCAGCTTGTGCTTCAGGTACAGCACCTGGTCGCCCAGCGCGCCCAGCACCGGGTCCATCTTGCGTTCCGCGGCCTGCATCGCCGCGTACAGCCGGTCGTACTGGCGCCGTGTGTCGTCCAGGTCGCGCTGCGACTCGCGCCGCAGCTGCTCGCTGTTGTACTCCCCCAGTTCCCGCTCCCATTCCTTGAACAGCGCCGCCGCCACCCGGTCCACCTCGCGGATCTCCGAGCGCACCGCGTCGGCCTGGTCCTTCGCGCGCTCGTGCTGGCGCGAGAGCGCCCGGTACTGCCCCTCCCACTCGCCCGCCGGCACCTTGGTGATCGCCAGGAACTCGTCGAGCGCGCTCGCGAACTGCGTCTTCGCCTTCTCCTGCTCGTCCCGCGCGTCCGTCACGGCGTCCACGAGCTGCTCGCGCTTCGCGTAGCCCAGTTGCTCCTTCAGCGCGATCTTCGCGCTCGAACACCCCGCCACTCCGACGCACGCACCCGCCAGCACGCACGCCAGCCCTGCTCTGAGAACACGCCGCATGTGCACCTCCGCGGCGCGATGGTACGGGCACCGGCGCTCCCGGGGGCGGGCACCGCCCCGGGAGTTCCCCGACGTGCATCCGCCCTCCGCGCGCGATCGAACCCCTCCCGCATGCCACGTGAACGCCTTCTTATCACCTCTCTCGACCTGCCCTATCCGCCCGCCGAGGTCTTCCCGTTCTTCGCCGACGCTGCGAACCTTGACGCCATCACGCCCCCGCACCTGCGGTTCCGGATCCTCACCCCGCCCCCCATCCGCATGCAGGTCGGAACGCTGATCGACTACTCGATCCGCCTGCGGGGCGTGCCCATGGGCTGGCGCACGCGCATCAGCGCGTGGGATCCCCCGCACCGCTTCGTCGACGAGCAGATCCGGGGTCCCTACGCCCTCTGGGTGCACGAGCACACGTTCGAGCCCACACCGACGGGAACGCGATGCCGCGATGTCGTCCGCTACGCGCACCACGGCGGCCCGCTCGTCGAGCGGCTCCTCGTGCGCCCGGACATCGAGCGGATCTTCGCGTTCCGAAACGCCGCACTCGCGCGCCGGTTCGCGGCACCCCCGATCACGCTGGGCCCGGCGCCCCTCACGGCGTCGATGGCGGCCCCTCTCGCCGCAGCACCTCAGCCAGGTGTCTGACCGCCGCCTCGCTCTGCGCGATCGTCGTCCGCAGGTTCTCTCGCGCCGCGTCGTACGCCGCCAGCCCCTCGTCCGAGATCGGCGCCGGTACGAACTCCCCCGAGTCGCGGCTGTGTTTCAGGTACAACGCGCGGTCCGTCAACTCCCGCCGCACCGGCGCGAGCGTCGCCAGCGACCGGCGCAGCGACGCCGTCGCTTCGTCGAGCGCTACCCGCAGCGCCCCCAGCCGGGCCGACGCGCTCTCCCGCAGCGCCGCGTCGTTGTACAGGCGCAGCTCCGCCTTCCACTGCTCCGCCAGGTCCGCCGCCCGCGCGTCCGCGGCCCGCATGGCGGCCTCCGCGCTGCTGATGCGAGAATCGGCGCGCAGCAGCCCGCGCCGGGCCCGGTCGTACGCCGCCGCGGGCGTCAACGCCTCGAGCTCCACCGACCGCAGGCTTTCCAGCGTCTCGAGCAGCCCGTCCCCCGCCTCACGCTGATGGTGCAGCGCCGTGTTCATCGCCCGCGTCGCGGCGCCCGTCCGATCGCGGACGAACGGCTCCGCGACCGGCGGCGACGTCGCGCAGCCGTACGGCCCCGCGCCCGCCAGCACCAGCGACCCCAGCACCAGCCGCGCGAGCATCACCACGCCCCGCCGTCGCGCTCGCCCGGTCATGGCGTCCCCTCCCGAATCACGCGGCACAGCAGCGCCAGCAATCGCCCGGCCACCGGCCCGGGCGTCCCATCGCCCACAGGCCGCCCGTCAAGCGTGGTGACGCTCGTCACCATCGTCAGCGTGCCGCACAGCATCACCTCGCGCGCGTCGCGCAGGTCGTGGGGCGTGAGGCGTCCCTCGCGGAGGTCGATCCCCGCGCCCGACGCCGCCTCGAGCAGCAGGTCGCGCGTTACGCCCGCCAGGATCGGCACGTCGTCGAGCGCGGGCGTGATCGCCACCGGCCGGCCCTCGCGCGACACCACCGCCACCAGGTTCGCCGAGGTCGATTCCGCCGCGAGCGCGCCGCCCGGGCACCCATCGCGCACGAAGATCGCGTCCTCCGCGCCGGCCTCGTGCGCCTCGAACCCGCCCAGCACGCTGCCCATGAGCGAGATGGACTTCAGCCGCCCCCGCAGCCAGCGCGTGTCGCGCACCGTGACGCACGACTTCGTCGGGGGCGTCGCATAGGCCTCCAGCCCCGGCGCGGGCACCGCGTACGCGAACACCGTCGGCGTGAGCGTCCCCGCGGGCACCCGCGTGCGCACCGGCTGGCCCGGCCCGGGCGTCCCCCGCGTCACCTGCACGTAGATGAACGCGTCGCGCAGCCCGTTCGCCTCCAGCAGGCGCGCGCACACGCCGTCCAGGCGGGACGCGTCGAACGGGATCCGTGCCGCGTCCAGCCCCGCGCGCAGGCGCGCCACGTGCCGTGCCGCCCCGACGACCCGCCCACCGAACGCGCGCAGCCCCTCGTACACCCCGTCGCCGAACAGGAACCCGCGGTCGAGCGGGCTCACCGTCGCCCGCTCCAGCGGCATCAACTCGTCGTGCAGAAGGACGATCACGCCGCCAGCGTAGCCGACGCCGCCCACGGGCGCACCGGTCGTCACGCCGTCGCACCCGCCCCGCCCGTAACCCGCCCGTAACCCGCCCCGATTCGGACCCACCCAGTTCGGTACACTGCGCCGACCAGGGAGGAACTCGCATGCGCTCCACGCTGCTCGCCGTCGCGCTGCTCGGGATGATCATGCTCGTCGGAGGGTGCAAGGGCCAGGACAAGGCCATGGGCCTGCGATATGTCCCCGCCAAGTCCACCGCCAACCCCGCCGACGCGCCCGTGTACGTCCTGCTCACGAAAGAAGCCCACGGCCTGCCGTCCAACCGCAACAACCAGCGCATCATCGGCGAGATCGTCCACCGCAACGGGAAGAAGCAGGCCGACATCCTCTCCGCCTTCCCCATCAACGAGTGGGCCCGCAACGCCATCGCGGGCGAACTGCGGGCCGCGGGCGTCAACGCGAGCGAAGCCGACGCGTTCCCCGCCGGGGCGCCCGTGGTCGAATCGACCATCACGCGGATGCAGTCGAAGACCGACCTGTCGTTCTCGACCGCCCAGGTCACCGCGACGCTGGGCGTGGAGTTCGTCGTGACCGCGCCGGGCGGCACGAAGCAGACCTTCGCCGCGCAGGCCGAGGGCACCGCCAAGGGGTCGCAAGGCCCGCTCATCAACTGTCGCGACGCGTACGAGCGGGCCATGCAGGCGGTGCTGCGGGAGGCCGTGCCCAAGATCGTCCGATCGCTGCGGTAGGCTTGCACTCGGGGGGGGTTGGAAAGTGCGCGCTCCCCGTGTATTCTGAATGGCCCAGGAGCCCGCCCATGGCCAGCATGATCCAGTTCACCAACAACTACCGGGACTGCTCGACCGACGCCGGCTACCAGTTCGAGTTCTACTGCGACGGGTGCGGCACGGGGTGCATGTCGCCCTTCAAGCCGAGCAAGTTCGGCATGGCCGGCTCGATGCTCCGGGCCGCCAGCAGCTTCTTCAGCGGCGCGGGGGCCGTCAGCGGCGCCGCCGATCAGGGCAAGGACCTGATGCGCGGCAAGGAGCGCGACGAAGCCCTGCGCGACGCGGTGATCGAGGCTAAGAAGCAGTTCAAGCTGTGCGGGCGCTGCGGGAAGTGGGTCTGCGAGGCCGCCTGCTGGAACGAAAAGCGGAACATGTGCGAGCGGTGCGCGCCGGACCTCGACGAAGAACTCGCCGCCGCCCAGGACCAGGGCCGCATGCAGTGGATGCAGCGCAAGGCCTTCACCACCGACATGATCGCCGACATGGACATCACCAAGGACGGCGGGGGCAGGAAGGCCCTGGGTGCCTCCTGCACCAACTGCGGCGCCGAGGTCACCGGCAAGTTCTGCGGGCAGTGCGGCACGCCCGCGCCCGGCGGTAAACGCATGTGCACCAACTGTGGGACCGAGGCCGGGCCCACCGCCAAGTTCTGCGGCACGTGCGGCAACAAGATCTAGCGGGCCGCCGCATCGATGTCCGGCCCCGCGCCCAGCCCCCGGTGCCGCGCGCGGCAATCGGCTAGGCGCCGCGCGTCAGTTCGTTCGCGAGCCGCACGCAATCCAGCGGATCGCGCGCCAGCGCGTCGGCCCCCACCTGTCGCCACAGCCCGGGATAGGCGTCGAACGGGCGGCCACCCACGATCACCCGAGGCATCGCGGGCCCCAGCGTCCCGCGCAGGGCGCGGATCGTGTCCTCCGCCTCGCGCACGTGCGCCGGGATCGCCGCCGACAGCACCAGCACGTCCGCCTTGAAGTCCGCGCAGCCGAGCGCCAGGTCCTCGCGCGGCATGTCCACGCCCAGGTACACCACCCGCCACCCGTCGAGCTCCAGCAGGTCGCTCGCCATCCGCGGGCCCACCTCGTGGGCGTTCCCCGCCACGCCCGCGCACACCGCCGTCTTCCCGCGCGCGGGCGCTCGGGTTGCCATCCCCGCCAGGCGCGACATCACGATGAGCGTGGTCGCCGTCGCGAAGTGCTCTTCCGCGATGTGCACCTCGCCCATGTGCCACATCCGCCCGATCTCCTGCAGCACCGGCGTCAGCACGCCCGTGTAGATCTCCGCCGTCCCCACCCCGCGCCCCGCGAGCGCCGCGACCACCTCCCACGCCCGCACCCGCTCGCCCTCCAGCAGCGCGAGCATGTACTCGCCCGCCGCACGCTCCAGGCCCGGGCCCGCCCGCAGGAACGCCGGCGGCTCGGGCGCGTCGCCCGCCAGGTCGGCCCTCGCCGGGCGGAGATACGCCAGCACCAGTTCGCGGTCCTCCTCCGGCACGTGGCGGGGAAGCACCCCCGCGAGCGCGTCGAGCGCCGCCGCCAGGTCGCTTACCCGCACCCCGCGCGATGCGTACGCGACCCGCGCCCAGCCCATCTGCGAACGGAACATCTCCGGCAGGCCCGCCGCCAACGCGTCCGACAGGTCGACCACCCGCGCGCCGATCGCCTCGCGCCAGCGGTCGGCACCCTGCGCGCCCGCGCGCGCCACCACGTCCGCGTCGGCCAGGAGGAGGGCCGTCACCGCGTCGCGCGCGATCTCCGCCGCCGCTTCTCGCAGCAGCGCTCCGACCAGCGCACCCCCGATATCCCCGGTGTCGTCCTGCATGCGTGCCGCCCGGCGGGAACAGCGTAGAACCGCCGCGGGCTCAGCGCGGGGGCGCGCCGTCATCGTCCGAGTCTTCGGGCAGCCGGTCGTCGAAATCCGGCATCACGCGGGCGACCGACCCCCAGTCCAGCCGGTCGCCCTCGTCCAGCGTCGGCGCGTCCGCCCCCGCGAGCGTGCGGAGCCGCGCCACCGTCCGGTCGTCCAGGTCCCGCCGCGCCTTCCACGCTTCCCCCAGCGGGCTCTCCTTCGATCCCCCGCTCCACTGCTCGGCCATCAACTCCCCGAACCGCGTGGTCGCCTCCTGCTCGCGCTCTTCGATCAACTGCGCCAGCCGATCGTTCAGCGGCATCACGTCGCGCCGGTACGCCGCCTCGAGCCGGTCCAGTTCTCCCGCCCGCTCCGCGTCGATGCCCGCCTTCCGCACGGCCGCCGCGAGTTTCGCGACGCCGTTCTTCTGGTACACGCCCGGGAAGCTCCGCGCCCGGAACGCGCGGTCGAACGCCGCCGCCGCATTCGCGTCGAGCAGCCCCGCGATCTCCCGCGCGTACCGCCGGTTCATGTCGCGCACGCGGAACGCGTCCTGAAAGAGCTCCGCGATGATCTCCTGGACGAGCTTCATGTTGTCATCCAGGTTGGGTGTCGACATCGCCTTCTCGAAGACCTTCGCCAGCGTCGCCTCGCGGACGCGCAGCACGCGGTCGATGTCCTCTTCCCACCGGAGCAGCGCCGCCCCGACCTCGCCCTCCCGCGGGACCTTGAGCTCCTCGCACAGCGCGTTCAGGTCCACCTGCGACCCCGACGCGAACGCGAACCGCATCCCCACCTCGCGCCGGCGCGCCCGCTCGACACCTCCGAACCTGGCCTCCTGCTCGGGCGTCAGCACCGCCCGCAGGTTGTCGAAGAACTCGCGCTCCACGACCTCGATCTGCTTCGACGTTTCCAGGGCGATCCGCTGCCCCTCGGCCCGGACGGCGTTCCAATCGCCCGCCTCCCGTGCCTTCTCGTGCGCCGCCTTGAACTTCGCCCGCCCCTCCCGCATCGCCGCGCCGTACTGCAGGCGGTACGTCTCGTGCAGCGTCCGCACGATCTCCCGCTGGTCCGCCGTCAGGCCCAGCATGTCGGCAAACTTCGCGACGCTCGCCCGGGGCACGACCTGCCCCATCGGCCCGAGTTGATCCGCCAGGTCCTGCCCGCCCGCCCTGGGTGTGCCCAGCGCCAGCGCAACCAGCGCGACGAGCACCCGCGCCCACGCCCCAACACCCGCCCACGCCGCTCGGAACATCGCGCACCTCCCGTGCGCGACTTTACCACGGGGCGCCCCGCCGGGTTGCGGGGAGTTGTTACGTGGTGCTTAGTGCGTTGGGAGCCTCCGTCCGGTGCGGGAGGCCATGGCCGCGGCTTGCGTCCGCTCCGCCGGCGCCGGCTACTTCTTCTCGTCCGCCTCGTCCTCGCCGAAGTCAGGCATCGCGCAGTGCCCGCCGTGCTTCACGTGGTAGTCCTGGTGGTACTCCTCGGCGGCGTAGAACGCCCCCGCCTCGCTCACCGGCACCACCTGCGTCGCGATGCCCCGCAGCATGTACCGCGTCGTCTTGCGCTGCGCCTCGATGAACGCCGTCGCCTGGTCCTGCTGCGTGCCGTCCGCCGTGAACACCGCCGAGCGGTACTGCGTGCCGATGTCCGGGCCCTGGCGGTTCACCTGCGACGCGTCGTGGATCTTGAAGAACACCTCGAGCAGTTTCTGGTACGACACCCGCGCCGGATCGAACGTCACCCGCACCGTCTCGGCGTGCCCGGTGTCCTCGGTGCACACCTGCTTGTACGTCGGGTTCGGGGTCCGCCCGCCCATGTACCCGCTCACCGCGTCGATCACGCCCGGAATCTGCTGGAAGCGGTCTTCCACGCCCCAGAAGCACCCGCCCGCGAAGTACGCCGTCGCCGTCTTCACCGGCATCGACGCCTCGGGCATCGCCGTGCCCTTCTCGTGGAACGTCAGCGATGCGCTGTTCAGGCAGTAGCGCAGCCCCGTCGGACGCGGGCCGTCCTCGAAGACGTGCCCCAGGTGCCCGTCGCACCGCGCGCACACGATCTCCGTCCGCACCATCCCGTGCGATTCGTCGCGGACTTCGCCCACGTGCGCCGGGTCATACGGCTTGAAGAAACTGGGCCACCCCGTCCCGCTGTTGAACTTCGCCTCCGAACTGAACAGCGGCAGGCCGCACAGGCGGCATGCGTACGTCCCGTCCAACTTGTTGTCCAGGAGGTTCCCGCAGAACGCCGGCTCCGTGCCCTTGCGCAGCAGCACCCGACGCTCTTCCTCCGTCAATGTCGTCGCGAGCGCCTCGACCTGCTTGGCGTCCAGCCGCGTGATGTCATGCCCGGACTTGGAGTACCGCACGCCTCCGGTGGGGCCCGCGGGTGTCTGCGTCTTCATGGTGGAGTTTCCCGGTTGGGCCGATTTTCCAGGCTGCGACGCCGCCAGCACCCACGCCGCCGTGCACACCGCCACGAACACCATCACGGCAAACAACGCCACGGACTTCATGGGATCGCCTCCCGCGACGGTCACCGGTGAGCGACCCGCTCCCGATCATTCGCCGCGACTCCCGCGCCGGATGAGCGCGGAGCGGGCAGGCGTCATACGGCCTGCGCCATCCCCATGTTCGATGCCCGCCGCCGTCACCCGTGACAGATTCAGGCCCGGCGCCGGCGCACGCCCGCCGCCACCAGCCCCGCCAGACCGCACACACCCACCCCGGGCCCCGGCACGCTGTTCACCCGCACGAAAAAGTTGTCATAGTCGACCGTGTTGAGATAGGTCGGACCGGTCGAACTGTTCACCGCGATGAACCCGAACCGGATCGGCGCGCCCGTGGCGCTGAAGTCGATCGTCCCGCCGCCTCCCGGCGCCGAGAAGTCCGCCGCCGTCAACCCCGTAAATGTCGTCGTGCCCCACAAGCCCGACGAACCGGTCACCTCATATCCCGCGGCGTACACCGTCTGCCCCTGTTTGGCGCCCAGACGCACTGCCTGCCCGTCCCCGCCGACCCCCTCGACAAACCGGTGATCGATCGAGAAATCCACTGTCAGGATCGCGCCCTGCGTCGACGCGTTGTACCGCGTCGCCTGGTCGGTGCCGAAGCGGCTGAAGGCGTACACCGTCCCCCCGCCTTCCACGGTGTTCTGCACGCGGCGTGCGAACCCGGGGTTCCCCGTCGAGACCTGCGACGCCGCCGAGGTGCCGCCCGGCCCCACGGTCACGAGTTCCTGACCCCACGTGGAAGGCGCAAAGGTACCGTCCGAGAACGTGACGCTCCCGCAGGCGAGACTTGTGAACACACACATAAACGCCGTGCCGGCAAAGAGTTTCGTCATGTGGCGCTCCTTCGCCATGGAGACTACACCCGCGCGCGCAAAAGACAAGCCCCGGCTGCCATTCACGCTTTACGCCAAGCGCCGCAAGCACCCCGCACGATCTTCTCGACGCCCGGGAACACGCCGCCCCGCCCGACGCGCTACCCTTCTCCCCCGCGTCGCACCGCGGCGTTGTCCCGAAAGGTCTTCCGTTCCATGCCGATCCTCACCCTGGGCTGGTCGTGGTGGGCGTTCGCGGTCCTCGCGATCGTCTTCCTCATCATTTGCGTCATGCTCGTCCTCACGGTGCTCATCCAGAAGCCCCAGGGAGGCGGGCTCGCCAGCGCCTTCGGCGGCGGGGGCGCCGGCTCCGGGCAGACCGCCTTCGGCGCCAAGACCGGCGACGCGCTCACCGTCTTCACGCTCATCATGTTCATCGCGTACATCGTCTTCGCGGTCACGCTGAACTTCGCCTCCAAGGGGCTCATCCAGGCCCAGCGCCCGCAGGAGACAACGTCCGAGGCGGGCTCCGCCGACGGCGCCGCGGCGCCCGCCACGGGCGAAGCCCCCGCCACCGGCGGCACGCCGGCGACCACCCCGCCCCCGGCGGGCGATGCGCCGCCGCCCGCCACGGGGGACACGCCCCCCGCGGCCCCCGCCACCGGCGAGGCTCCCGCGCCGACCCCGACACCACCTTCACCCACGCCGCAGACGCCCCCCGGGCGTTGACCTTCCGGAGAACCTCGTGGTCCGAAGCATGACCGGCTACGGGGACGCCTCGACCACCGCCGAGGGCGTCCATTACTTCCTCGAAGTCCGCTCCCTCAACAACAAGTACTTCAAGGCGACCATCCGCCTCGCCGAGGCCTTCCAGGGCCTCGAGGCCGAGTTCGAGTCGCGCCTGCGCGAGCGCATCGCCCGCGGCACGGTGACGGTCAGCGCCCGCTGCGCCGACGCCTCCGAGCAGGCCGCCTACGAGATCAACACCAAGGCCCTCGCCCGCTACGTCGAGCAGTTGCGTGGCGTCACGCTCGACAACGCCGCGTTCGACATCGGGGCGCTCCTCACCCTCCCCGGCGTGCTCCAGCCCCCCGCGTCCGAGGAAGACACGC
Organism: Planctomycetota bacterium; assembly: GCA_033763975.1. Lineage (NCBI taxonomy): Bacteria > Pseudomonadati > Planctomycetota > Planctomycetota bacterium. The sequence goes on along the minus strand of JANRJM010000015.1, from coordinate 23,665 downwards.
TCGCCCGCGCGCGCGACGCCTTCCTCCCCCTGCTCGACCGCGCCTGCGATCGCCTGATGGAAATGCGCGAGCGCGAGGGGCGCGTGCTGGTCGCCGACATCAGCGCGCACCTGGACTTCATCGCCGATCGCCTGGGCGTCGTGAGCGCCCGCGCCCCTGGCGTCATCGCCGACTACGAGTCGCGCCTGCGCCAGCGGATCGACGCGCTCATCAAGGAGGCCGGCCTGTCCCTCCAGCCCGCCGACCTCATCCGCGAGATCGCCGTCTACGCCGAGCGGACCGACATCGCCGAGGAGATCAAGCGTCTCTCGGCCCACCTCGACCAGTTCCGCGACCTCCTGCAGGGCTCCAACGCCCGCCCCATCGGGCGCACGCTGGACTTCCTCGCCCAGGAGATGCTCCGCGAGGCGAACACCATCGCCAGCAAGAGCCCCGACGCCGCCATCTCCAAGGCGACCGTCGACATCAAGGGCGCCATCGACCGCATCAAGGAGCAGTCGCAGAACCTGGAGTAGGGATACAGTCCCGCTGTCGCCTCGGGTGCCGGGTGGGAGGTGCTGCATGCTGGGACGTCCCGCGCAGGTGATCGCCGTGCTCGCCCTGTGCCTGTCGGGCGCCGCCGCGGGCGCTATCCCGCCGGTGCTGCTGAACCCGCGCGCCCTGCCGTCGTCGGCCTCGGAGGGCGACCGCTCCGACGAGTGGCTGGCCGAGCGGGTCGCCGCGCTCGACGCCGACGATCTCTCGACCCGCGACACCGCCGCCCGCGACATCATCGTCGAGGCCGACCTGCCCCTCATCGAGCGGGCCCTCGCCCGCGCCGATCTCTCGCCCGAGCAGCGCACCCGTCTGGACGCGCTCGCGTTCTCCCGCTTCCGGATGGAACCCCGCGGCGCGATGGGCGTGTCGTTCTCCGGCTTTTCGAGCCCGCAGGGGGTGGAGCTCTCCGCCACCGTCGCCGGGTTCGACGCCGCGCGTGAACTCCGCGCGGGCGACATCATCCGCGCGATGGACGGGCTTCCCGTGCGGGTCACCAACGACGCGCGCGCGATCATCCTGTCCCACGACCCGGGCGACGAAGTGACCGTCGAGATCGCCCGACAGGGCGAGGTGCGGGCCGTCACGCTGCGCCTGGGACGCTTCGTCGACCTGCAGAACGCCGCGAGCCCCGACGACGACACGCTGGCCGCCGCGTGGGCCATCCGCGCCGCCCGCCGCGCGCCGCCCGCGCCAGAGGTGCTCGACACGGGCATGACTCCGGAGCGGTTCGCCGCCATCTCGCGCCGGGCCGACCGGGCGCCCGTCGCGGTCCAGCCGCCCGCGGCCCGCCTCGCCCCCGGCGGGGCAGGCCGCCCCGTCAGCCACGCCGAGCAGGAGTTCCTCATCCCGCGCTCCGGCACGGGCGATCCGGAGCTCGACGCCCTTCGCGCCCAGATCCTCCAGTTGGACAACAACGTACGCCAGCGCGATCGGGCCCTGACAAACGAGCGCAACCCCGCACGGCGTGAGGCGCTGCTCCGCGTGCTCATGAACGAGCGCGCCACCCTGAACGCGATGCGCGCCAAGCTCGACGAACTCGCGCGCCAACGCCGCAAGATCGTCCGCTAGCGCTCGCCCAGCGCGCCCCGCAGCACCGCCGCCGCCTTCGAGACGATCGCGTGGTCCGACGCCTCGGGCTCCGCGACCTCCAGCGCCCGGCGCGCCTTCTCGCGCGTCTTGTGCCGGCGCGTCGCCTGCTCGTCGTGCGGGAAGGACTCGACGTCCGACACGTTGTCGTACGCGTCGGCCAGCTTGACGAGCTTCGTCCGCCAGCACGACGCGCGCAGGCGCCCGAAGTACTCCTCCTCGCGCTGCGCCTCGGGCAGCATCGCGAGGTTCGTCAGGTTCGCCACGATCTTCGCGACCTCGGCGCCGAAGCGCTCCTCGATGTCCTCGAAGTCGGTCGTGGTGTCCTCGATGGTGTCGTGCAGCAGGGCCGCCGCCAGCACCGTCTCGTCGGTGCACCCGAAGACCACCGCGACGGTGAGCGCCACGCGCGTGACGTGCGAGGCGTAGGGCGTGCGCCCGTCCTTGCGGAGCTGGTGCCGGTGCGCCCGCTGCGCGAAGTGCGAAGCCTCCTGCCACAGCGGCGAAACTGTTCTGGGTGCGTCGGCCATGGCCCACCCTAGGAGGGGTCCGGCCCATGCGCCCGCGTTCAACTTTCGCGGGCCGCGCCGAGCCGCACCTTCGCCGGCGACGAGCCGTGCTCGTCGAACAGCACCAGTTCGTTCAGCCCGTCGCCCTTGAGCCACGACGCGGGGATGACGTACGTCTCCTGCCCGGGCACGCGCTTCCCGCCCGGCACGCCCACGAAGTACCGCGAGAGGTGCCGCCCGTTCACGTACACCTGCCCCTTGGTCATGCCCACGGGATCGAGCACCAGCGCGCCGTCCGCGGGGGCTGCCTTGAAGGTCGCCCGCACCCACGCCGGCGAGCCGCGCCCCGCCGCCCGCTCCTTCGCGGGGGCGAACAGCGCCCCGTCCGCGGGCTCCCACTTCGCGAACGCGATCTCCGCGCCGTCGAAGATCGTCGACACGCACTCCTCGAACCGCACCCCCGACGTCAGTTCGCGGCGCTGCGCGTCGGTCAGGCCGTGCGCGAGCGGCGCGATCTGCACGCCCGTCGCGCTCTTCGCGAGGGCCTCGGGCTGGATGACCACCTGCGTGGGGCCCGAGCGGTCCAGGTACGCGATCGGCGCGCCCCCCGCGAGCAGCAGCGCGCCCGCCGGCGGGTGCGCGATCGTCATGAGCACGGGCGTCTTGCGCCGGTGCGTCAATCGCCACGTCACGCGGTCCGGGCTCGTCACGTCCCCCTCGCTCACTTCCCACAGGGGCGAGCGGTATCGCAGCACGTCGATCGGCGGGCCGGCCTCGACCGTCGGGGGCGGCACGCGCAGCGGGCTCACCGCGTACACCGGCCCGATGAGCCCCTTCCCCTCGCCGAGCTGCGCGCCTTCCGAGAATCGCCCGAGGTTGTCGGCCAGCACCACCAGCGACTGCTGCCCGCGCCCCAGCGAGAGCGCCAGCCGCCCGCTCGCGCCCGGGCCGACGCCCGCCACGCCCAGCGCCCGTCCCTCCGAGAACAGGTGCAGCCGGTCGCCCGCGTGCGGGAACGCCGCCGTGACCCGCGTCGCGCGCGCCTGCGTCCACGTCAGGCGGTACCACCCGTAGCCGTAGGGGGCGCCCAGGCTCCCCAGATCGCCCAGCGCCGGGATCGAGGCGTACCGCGCGCTCGATCCGTCCACGTAGTCGTCCAGGCGCAGTTCGCTCCACGCCGACAGCGTGACCCGCCCCGACCGCCCCGCGCTCGCCGGCGCGGGCGGGTGCACCGTCCGACGGACCCCGTCGGGCGCGATGTGCTCGCGTCCGCCCGCCTGCTTTGCGGCGGGCTTGCCCGCCGCCGCCTTCGCGCCGCCCGCGCGACGCGGGAGCGTCACGCCGTCGTCCTGCAGGAGCGTGTCGTCCACCTGCTCCTCGTTCACCACCACCAGGCACAGGCCGTCCTGCTGCACGATGGTCGGCGCGTCGTCCTCGCCGGGCACCGGCACTTCCAGCGGCGAGCCGTTGATCGAGATCGCCCCGCGCGACCCCGCGGGCCCGAACAGCACGAGCACCTGCCCCACGCCGCCCAGCGCGCTCAAGTTTGAATAGTCCAGGCGCGCCCGCGGGCTCACGTTCACGCCGAACAGGCACCACGCCACCCCGTCCGACATCAGCGGCACCGGCAGCGTCGTTCCGTCCGCCAGCAGCAGCGTCACCTCCTGCTGGCGCGGCTTCGCCGTCCCGGGTTCATCGCCGAACACGAACGCCACGCCGCCCTGCGGCCCGGTCGCGTGCACCACGCCGCTCGTGCTCCCGCCCGGGTCGGCGCACACCGGCAGGAACGCCGGATCGAGATTCGACAGCACCCGCCCGAACCGCGACGCGAAGTGCGCCAGCCGGCGCACGTGGCGCGCCGCGCCGGTAGGGCGCCCGGATTCGTCCAGCAGCGACCCCGCCGCCGCGCTCGCGGAGGCGAACGCGTCGGGCGCATCGGCCAGGCGCCCGCCCCCGAAGCCGAAGTTCGTGCCCGCGCACAGCGTCGTGATGTTGAACTGCCCGCCGCCGACGCAGATCTCCGCGAGGCGCCGGAGCACCGACGCCGCCGGCTCGCGCTCTTCCTCGCGCCCCCAGCACGACGGACGCCCCGTCGCGAAGTCGATCACGACGCGGGGCTGCCCGGCGCGCACCGACGCGAGCTGACGCATCGTGCCCAGCATCGGCCCTTCCGCCGCCCAGCCGTCGACCTGGCCCTCGATGCTCAGCCACAGGTTGTTCGAGTTGATCACGGGGACGCTGATCCCCGCCTCGCGGATGTACCGCGTCAACTCGCCCAGGTACGCCGCGCCCGCCTGATCGTTGCCGCAGGTCCACTCGCTCTCGCACTGCACTAGCACGATGGGCCCGCCCCCGCCGGGGGCCGTCACCTGCCAGCCCTTCACCTGGTCCGACACCGCCGTGATGTACCGCGAGCACGCTTCGAGGAACGGCGCGTGGTTCGTCCGCAGGTTGTAGTTGCCCCGCAGCCACGCGGGAAAGCCACCAAAGTCCCACGTCGGCCCGATGTACGGCCCCAAGCCCAGGATGCAGTGCATCCCCGCCTTGCCCACCAGGTCCACGAAATGCCGCAGGTCCGCGTCGCCCGTGAACGTGAACTTCCCCGGGCGCGGCTCGTGCCGGCTCCACACCACCGGCGCCTCGACCGTGTTGAACCCCATCGCCTTCGCGGCGTGGATACGCTCCGCCCACGACTCGCGCGGAAGTCGGGCATACGGAACCCGACCCGACACCAGCCAGATCCTGCGTCCCTCAATGAGAAAGCTGCGCCCGTCGTGGGTGATCGAAGGCATGCGGCCGGTTTCTCCCGAACGGATTCCGACTAAAATTCGCCCGACCTAGGGCTGGAGCCTCCATCCGTGAAGGGGGCAACAATAGGAAGCCAAAGTTCGTGATGCAACGAAAGATCGGGTGCCGTCCGGTATCTCACTGTCGGGAAGGCCCGGAATTTGCAGAGGCGCTGATGAGCATCCACATTTCCCCCTCGCAAAAATCGAACGTCCTCCGCACATCCGCCGCTCTCGGCCTCGTGCTGCTCGCCGGCTGTCGCGCCGGCCCCATGTCCGTCGACGATCAGATCGCTCGCCTCACGCAGCGAACGTCCGATGCAGTCCGTACAATACCCGAAAATCCCCGCCCGATCTCCACACGCCTGGACAACCTTCGCCAGCCCAACCCCAAGAATCCGCCGACCTCCAACCCGGCGGCCTCCGAACTCTCGTTCGTCCCGGCCGACGAAGCCCGCGATGTCGGCGCCCGCCTCGACGCCTACTCGCGCCTCGAGCATGACGACGCCCAGGTGCTCACGCTGTCCGAAGCGCTCCGCACCGCGCAACGCAGCGGCCCGCAGTTCCTGGGCGAGCAGGAACGCTACATCCTCGCCGCGATCGCCCTCCTCGTCGAACGCCACCTCTGGGGCCCGCGCTTCTTCAACGACACCACGCTGGGCCTCGACGGCTCGGGCGACGACGGACGCTTCGATCATGCCCTCTCCGTCGTCAACTCGCTCCGCGCCACCCAGCGCCTGCCCTCGGGCGGCTCGGTCGAGGCGGCCTGGGTCTGGGACGCCACCGAGCAACTCCGCGAGACCGTCGGCGGGCGCTACACCCAGTCGTCGGCCATCGTGCTGAGCGGGCAGATCCCCCTGCTCCGCGGCGCGGGCGAGGTCGCGCGTGAGTCGCTCATCCAGCGCGAGCGCGACCTGGTGTACGCCGCCCGCGAGTTCGAACGCTTCCGGCGCGCCCACCTGCTCGACATCGCCTCCGACTACTTCGAACTCCAGAACATCCGCGCGACCATCGTCAACCAGGAACGCCAGTTGGAGAGCCTGCGCGCCAATGCGCGTCGCGTGGCGGCCCGCGTCGAGGCCGGGCGCGTCGAGGCCTTCGAGAAGGGCATCGCCGACAACGAGGTCCTCTCCGCCGAGGCGTCGCTCGCGTCGCTGCGCGAGAACTTCGTCCTCGCGCTCGAGCGATACAAGATCCGCCTGGGCCTGCCCCCCGACCAACGCATCGCCCTGAGCGACGAGACGCTGAACCTGCCCGAACCCGAGATCGGCCTGGACGAGGCGTCGCGCCTCGCGCTCGAGTTCCGCCTCGACCTTCAGAACGCCCGCGATCGCCTCGACGATCAACGGCGCGCGGTCGCCAACGCACGCAACGACCTCCTCCCCGACCTGAACCTGCGGGGCACCGTCACGCTGCCCACCGACGACGAAGCGAACGTCGGCTCGCTGGCCTTCAGCCCCGACGACGTCCGCTACGACGTCTCCGCGACGCTGGGCCTCCCGCTCGACCGCGAGCAGGAGCGACTGCGCGTGCGGGCCGAGATCATCCAGTTGGAGCAGGCGATCCGCGACTACCAGCAGTTCCGCGACACGGTGGTGGTGGGGGTGCGGTCGTCGCTGCGCAATGTCGAACTGGCGCGGTTCCAACTGACGCTCGCCGAGCAGCAGGTGGAGATCAACCGGAAGCGCAAGCGTGGACAGGAGTTGCGCGCCGATCTCGTCGGGGCGCAGGCCGTCATCGATTCGGAGAACGCCCTGCTCGCCGCAGAGAACCAGCGCGATCGTGCCCGCACAAACCTGCGGATCGCGGTGCTGAACTACCTGCTCGAGACCGACCAGCTCCGCGTGACGCGCGACGGGCTGCTGGATCCCCTGCCCGGGCTAGTGCCGCCCAGCGCGTCGGAAACTCCCTGACGGTTCTCAACCGCTCCGCCATCGACGTCCGATACCACCCGCGGCGGGCGTACCGCCCGGGAGGATCCGTGGGTCTGCGGACGAACCAACGCAAGCCGGTGATGGCCCCCGTTCGCGGCGCCGAGCCCGTCGAAGTCGCCGCGCCGGGGCTCGAACGCACCGAACGGCTCGTGCTGCGTCCGTTGCGCGCCTCGGACCGCGCCGAGTTCCTCCGCGTCATCCGCATCAGCCGCGAGCATCTCGCGACGTACTCCGAACTGCACCGCCCCCACGAGACCGACGAGCAACTCTTCGAGCGACAGGTCGCCCGCGCGACCGAGGGCGACACCCGCGCCACCGCCTGGCGCCGCGCCGGGTTCCTCGACGACGGGCGACTCGTCGGCTGCTTCAACCTGCACTCCATCGAGCGCGGGCTGCGATTCGAGTGCGACGCCAACTGGTGGATCGCCGCCGATCAGACCGGGCAGGGCTTCGCCAGCGAGGGCGTGCACGCCCTGCTCGCCCATGCGCTCCGCGACCTCCCGCGCGGGCTCGGCCTCCGACGCGTGCGCGCGTTCATCATGCCCGGCAACGTCGAGAGCGCCCGCGTCGCGACGCTCTGCGGCATGCGCCCCACCGGACGCCAGGAGCGCATGCCCGTCGGCGGGCGATGGGTCGTGCACGACGAGTTCGAGATCGTCGCGCCCTGAGCAGACGGCGCGGTCCCGCAGGCCCCTCAGCCCCCGTCCGGCACGCCCCACTTCTCGCGCAGGTCCGCCAGGCGGAACGGCACCCCGCACTCCGGGCACGAGCCCGCGTCGCCCAGCCCGTGCAGCGCGTACCCGCACGACCAGCACCGGCGGCCTCCCGCGCCAGCCGCCTTCTTCTGCTCGCGCTGCACCGCGACGCCCAGGAACGCGCCGATCAGCCCGCTCGCGACGCCCGGGATCGTGACGCCCAGGATGAACGCCCAGCGCGGGATCGTCCCGTTGCTCAGGCCCAGCGATGCGACCGGCGCCAGCAGCCCGGCGCCCACCGACGCCAGAATGAGTATCACGACGCGGCGCTTGAGGTACGGCGGAATCCGCGGACGCGGGGGTGCGCGTGTGCCGGAGGGCGGGCGCTCTGCTCCGTCGGGCACCGGTTCCGCCCCCTTCCCCGTCGGCTCACTCGACGGTCACGCTCTTCGCGAGGTTGCGGGGCTTGTCGACGTCGTGCCCGCGGATGACCGCGGCGTGGTACGCCATGAGCTGCAGGGGCACCACCGTGAGCAGCGGGCTCAAGGGCTCGGGGATGTCGGGCACGTACAGCACGTCCTCGGCATAGCGCTTGATCTGGTCGTCGCCCTCGGTCGCGACCGCGATCACGTGCCCGCCCCGCGCCCGCACTTCCTGGATGTTGCTCATGACCTTGTCGTACTGGCGCCCGCGGTTCGCGATGAACACCGCCGGCATGCCCTCGTTGATGAGCGCGATCGGCCCGTGCTTCATCTCGGCCGCGGGCATTCCCTCGGCGTGGATGTACGAGATTTCCTTGAGCTTGAGGGCGCCCTCGAGCGCGGTGGGGTAGTTGTACCCGCGCCCCAGGAAGAGCCAGTTCTGGCGTTCGACGTACTTCTCCGTCACCCGCCGGATGATGTCGTCCTGGGCCAGGATGCGCTCGATGCGCTCGGGCACGCGCTCCAGCTCGCGCAGGAGCACGCCGGTGTCGTGGGCGCCCATGAACCGGCGGCGTCCCATCCAGAGCGCGATCATCGACAACGCCGCCACCTGCCCCACGAACGCCTTCGTGCTCGCGACGCCGATCTCCGGGCCCACGCGCAGGTACACGCCCGCGTCGGTCTCGCGCGCGATGGTCGAGCCCACCACGTTGATGACGCCCAGGGCCAGCGCGCCGCGGTCCTTGGCCTCCTGCAGCGCGGCGAGCGTGTCGGCGGTCTCCCCGCTCTGGCTCACCGCGATCGCGACCGTGTTCTCCTCGACGATCGGGCTGCGATACCGGAACTCGCTGGAGTACTCGGCGGAGGCGGGGATCTTCGCGAGGTCCTCGAGCATGTACCGCCCGATCATGGCGGCGTGCAGCGCGGTGCCCTGCCCCAGCAGCACGACGCGGCGGGCCCGCAGAAGCTCCTTGGTGTGGTCGGCCAGCCCGCCGAGCACGACCTTGCCCTCGTCGCCCACGAACCGGCCCCGGAAGGTGTTGCGCAGGGCCTTGGGCTGCTCGAAGATCTCCTTCTGCATGAAGTGCGAGTAGCCGCCCAGCTCGATCTCCTCGAGCTCGATCTCGAGCTGCTGCACCTTGGGCGTCACGGGCACGTTGTGGATCGTGCTCGTGCGGAAGCCGGTCGGCGTGAGCTTGACGACCTGGTAGTCCTCGAGCGCGAACGCCTGCGACGTGTGGGCGATGAGCGCCGACCCGTCCGACGCCACGAGATGCTCCGACTCGCCCACGCCCACCATGAGCGGGCTGCCCTTGCGGGCCGCCACCAGCACGCCGGGCTCGCGCTCGCACATCACCACGATCCCGTAGGCGCCGGTGACCTCGCGGAGCGCCGCTTGCACCGCCGCCTCCAAGTCCACGCCCTCGGCGGGCGCGTACAGCTCGCCGATCAGCATGGCGAGCACCTCGGTGTCGGTCTGGCTGACGAAGGTGTGCCCCTTTTCCTCCAGCAGCGTCTTCAGGCTCGCGTAGTTCTCGATGATCCCGTTGTGGATGAGGCAGATGCCCGACTTGTCGTCGGTGTGCGGGTGCGCGTTGGGGTTCGTCACCCCGCCGTGCGTCGCCCAGCGTGTGTGGGCCATGCCCTGCGTGCCCCGCAGGGCGCCGACCTCTTCCAGCCGGTCTTCAAGATTGGCCACCCGGCCGACCGTCTTGACCACCCGGATACGCCCGTCTTCAAGCGTCGCGATCCCGGACGAGTCGTACCCGCGGTACTCCAGTCGCTTGAGGCCCTCGATCAGGAGTTGCTGGCAGGGCTTGCTGCCCACGTAGGCGACGATTCCGCACATGCGTTTGGGTTCCGTTCATGCCCCTGCGAGATCGCACCGAGGCGGGCGCCGTCGCGCGTCCGAGAACGGGCCCGCGGCCCACCCTCGCGCACACGACAGGTCATATGCATCGGCACGACGACGGGTTCGGCACAGCCCGGACGACCCCGGGCCCGTCAGTTCATCGCCGGGGCATCGACCGGCTCGAAGTCGTCCCCGCCTTCCCACTGCTGCATCGCCTGCCCGATCGCTTCCATCGCCTTCGCCGGAAGGAACAGCCGCATCGAGACCTCGCCGTTGCTCGCCCCGGCGCCCATCCCGATCAGCGGGACGTCCTTGGGCAGGTCGACGGCCTCGCCGAGCATTTCCTCCAGCGTCGACTGCACGAACTCCATGATGCCGGGCATGCCGACGTACATCTCGAACATGCGGTTCTTGGGCAGTTGATCGCGGATCTGGGCGAACGCCGCCTGCCGCCCCAGCCCCTCGCCGGACTTCGCCGCCTGGATCGACTTCGTCACCAGCGGGGTGTTCTGGCTCATGGTCATGACCAGCCCGGTGTCGGTCGCCGCGGCCATCTGCGAGAAGCCCTTGCTCTGCCCGAACAGGGTCTGCATCACCATGCCGGCCATGAACGCGTTGGGGTCGTCCTTGGGCATGATGACCTGCGTGGACCAGGCGTCGACGCTCACGCCGTTGATCTGCGCGACATCGGTCTTGTAGTCGGTCTTCACGGTCGTCCCGCCGACGGCGCGCTCCTTGTTCGCCTGCGCCGCCCCGCGGAACGCCGCGAGCGACTTCGCCGGCTCGGGCGTGCGGATGAACGCGCTGGTGTTCACCAGCAGCCCCGCGAGCGGGCCGTTCGGGTTCGTGCCCACCACCATCCCCATGCCCGTCGCGTCGGCGAGCATCGCGCCCAGGTTCGCGAGCGGGTCGGCGTCGGGCTCGGCCTTCTGCCCGTCGCCGGCGAACATCGCGCGGATGCCCGGGTTGCTGAAGTCCGCGGCCATCGCCACGTAGAACGGCTGGTCCGGCAGGCGGTCGAGCAGCGCGCCCGAGTCCCCGCCCGAGCCGAACATCGTCGCGCTCGGGCTCTCCGGCGTGAACACGCCGACCATCTCGATCGCCAGGCCCGCCTCCGAGTTCGTCACGCTCAGCACGCCCGTCTTCCCGTCGCGGCTCATCGCCTCGGCGAGGCGCCCGAAGCTCGCGCCCATCCCGCCCAACTGCATCGCCATCTGGCCGGCGTCGGGATCGACCATCATCCCCTTCGCGAACTGCTCCATCTGGGGGCGGTACGACGCCACGTCGATCACCACCAGCACGTCGGCGGTATCGGCCGCGGTGCGACCGGCCTGGCCCATGCGGGCGAGGTGCCCCGACGCGGCGCCCTCGGCGACCTTGAAGGCTTCGACCGCGGCGCGCGTGCCGCCGAGCAGCGCGGTGCGATCATCGATCTTGCGCGCGAACATCTCGCGTCGCCCCATCTTGAGCGGGGTGACGGGCGAAGCCGCGTCGCCCCCGAAGTGCGCGACCAGGGCCGCGTAGTCCGTGACGGGCGCGAGCACCACGATGTCGGGGGCCATGCCCGGGTCGTCGAGGTCCGGCGGCGTGAGCATCACCACCGCCATCGAGCCCGAGCCGTCTACGCCGGGCGCGTTGCCCAGGCGGTCCACGTAGCGGTACAGGTCGAGCCCGGGCACCTCGCCCGCGCTCTGGGCGAGTTCCATCGCCTGCCCCGCCATGCCCGTCATCTCCTGCAGGTCGCGGGTCACCATGATCATCGGGGCGTTCGCGGGAACGCGGTCCAGGATCGCGGGGGGTGCGGCCAGCGCGGGCAGCGCGACGATCGACAGCGCCAGCAGGGCGCGGGCGGAGCGGGAACGAGCGAAAAGTGCGGTCATGGTGGTTCCTTGGGTGGTCGGGCGGCGGGAGAGTCATCGCTCCCGGCACGTTGTACGACCGGCGACCGGGCAAGGTTACACCGCCCCCCGGCCCGGCACCATGCGTACCGCCCGGCACCATGCGCACCGCCCGGCACAACGAGCCCGCCCGGGCGCCGCCCCGGCGGTCCCGCTAGTTCCGGAACGGCGGGTCCTCGGCCTCTTCCTGGAACGCATCGTCGAACCGATCGTCCTCGCTCGTGATGCTCGCGGGCATCGCGCCGCCGTCCGGAGCGGTGAAGAGCGGCCCGGGCGCCTCGGCCCCGGGTTCGCCCGTGGGCGCGTCGCCGGTGAAGACGCTCGCCAGGCCCTTGGCCCGTGCCTCTTCGGCCGCGAGCTGCTTCATGCGGTCCCAGTCCTCGATCGTGATGAGCACGTCGCGCGCGACCGAGCCCTTGTGGTCGGAGATGATCCCCGCGATGCCCATGAGGTCGATCAGGCGGCTGGCGCGCGTGTAGCCGATCGCCAGGCGGCGCTGGAGGAGCGAGACGCTCCCGCGCCGGGTTTCGAGCACGATCTCGACCGCGCGGGGGAAGAGCGGGTCTTCCTGGGCCGCCGCGAGCGACGCCGACGAGTTGTTCTTGCTCTGCAGCAGGCGTTCTTCGTCGGAGAGGTTGCCCAGCCCGGTGCCCTCGACGGGCGCGCCCGAGCGGATCTGGAGGAGCGAGCGCTCGAAGCTGGGCCCGGCGACGTCGCGCATGAAGCGCACGACGCGGCGGATCTCGAGGTCGTCCACCAGCGTGCCCTGCGCGCGGGTGAGCTTGCTCGACCGGGGCGAGAGCACGAGCATGTCGCCGTGCCCCAGCAGCAGCTCGCCCCCCTTCTGGTCGAGCACGATGCGCGAGTCCATCCCGCTGGCCACCTTGAACGTGATGCGGCAGGGCATGTTGCTCTTGATGAGCCCGGTCACGACGTTCGCCTGCGGGCGCTGCGTCGCCAGGATCAGGTGGATGCCCACCGCGCGTGCCTTCTGCGCGATGCGGATGATGTGCCCCTCGACCTCCTTGTTCGTCATCATCAGGTCGGCCAGCTCGTCGATGATGAACACCATGTAGGGCAGCTTGCGCGGGATGCGCGCCTCTTCCTCGGGCGTCTTGGGACGCATCCGGTCCTTCAGCTCGTCCCACCCCAGGTCGTTGTACGACGCGATGTCGCGGCAGCCCGCCTCCGCCAGCAGTTCGTACCGCTCGTCCATCTTGACGCACGCCCACTCCAGGATCGCGGCGGCCTTGGACATCTCCGTCACCACCGGGCACATCAGATGCGGGATGTCCTTGAACTGGCTCATCTCCACCATCTTGGGGTCCACGAGCACCATCTTCAGTTCGCTGGGCTTCTTCGTGTAGAGGAACCCCATGATGATCGTGTTCATGCACACGCTCTTGCCGCTCCCGGTCGTGCCGGCGATCAGCATGTGCGGCATCTTCGTCAGGTCCTCGATCAGCGCCTCCCCGCTCGCGTCCTTGCCCAGGAACATGGGCAGCTTCATCGACGAGAACTTCTCCGTCTTGCCCATCAGTTCCTTGAGGCGCACCTTCTCCTTCGTTGAGTTGGGAACCTCCACGCCCACCGTGTCGCGCCCCGCCTGGTTGGGCACGATCCGGATGTTCACCGCCTTGAGCGAGCGCGCGATGTCGCTGCTCACCGCCTGCAGGGCCGCCACCTTCGTGCCCGGCGCCAAGCGCACGTCGAAGAGCGTGATCACCGGCCCGGACTCGATGCCGACGACTTCGCCGTCGATGCGGTACTGGCGCAGGGCCGACTCCAGGGCCGTCGCCTGCTCGCGCACGTACTCCTCGAGCTTGACGTTGAAGTTCTCTTCGGGGTTCTCCAGCAGGTCGAGCCCCGGGAAGGCGTACTCCTTGACGGGCTGCTCGGGCTCGGGTCCCGCAGCGCCCGACGCGGCGCCCAGCCCGCGCATCTCGACCAGGTCCGCCTCGGTGGCAACGACCTTGTCCTTCTGCCCGAACACGACGGGCAGCTTGGCGATCTTCTCGCGCAGGGCCTCCTCGGTGTACACCTGGGCCGCCCCGGGCAGATCGTCGTCGTCCTCGCGTTCGTCCGCGTCGTCATCGCTCGGCGCCGGGCGGGGCGTCTTGGCCGCGCTCTTCGCGGCGCTCGGCTTGGCCTCGACGTCGGCGTCGGCCAGCGGGATCGGGGCGGCGTCGGGGTCGTCGATGTCCAAGGCCGCCGGGTCTGGCGCGGGGGCGGCGGGCTGGCGCGTCCGGCGGCCAGACGCGGGCGGGTCGTCGGAGACGTCGTCGCGCCGGTAGCCGCGGGTCTTCTTCTTGGGCGGGAACGCGCGGGCCCACAGGCGCGACATCATGGTGCCCGAGGCGCGGGCGACTGCCTCGCCGGCGGTCATCGCGGCGCCGCCCGCGGCGGCGCCCACGACCTTTGCCGCCGGCACCCCGCGCTCGCGCGTCAGGTCCCACGTCCAGCCGAGTGCGGCGATCACCACATGGTCCATCGCCACGACCGCGCCCACCAGGCCCATCACCAGCAGGACGATCCCCGCGCCGAACGGCCCGAAGCGGACGCCCAGTTCGGCGGCGGACACCGTGCCCACCAGCCCCCCCGCGAGCCCGGGCATCGAGCCCGAATCGGGGAAGGCCAGCGCCTGCATCCCCGACACCGACGCGGCGAGCATGATCAATCCGATCATCCGGATGAACGCCTGGCGAAGCGGGACGCCCAGCGCGGCGACCGTCAGCGCCACGCCCAGGAGCATCAGCAGCACCCAGGCGCCGGAGCCCAGCAGTTTGAACAGCGCGTACGCGACGGTGGCGCCGAATGGCCCGCACCAGTTGGCGGTGGGGTCGTTCGAAGGCCACACGACGTGCCCGGGGGCGTCGCTGGGATCGAACCCGATCATGCTGGCGGCGGTGAAGGCCCACGCGCCGAGCAGGAGGATGAGTGTGAACAGCGTCAGGGCGGAGCGACCGCCGGACGCGCGGACTTTGCGCGGTGAATCAGCCATGGCACCGGTTCATCGGCGACCGGGGCCGGAGAAGGCGAAAACAGCGCCCCGGGGCGGGCGTCGGCGGGCACGGGGGGGCGGAGCGCGGCGTGCGGCACCCCGCCAAGGACCTGGGAGAGCGTGGCCGGCTGCGCCGATGGGCGATAATGAACCCATGCTGGTCCCTCTGGCGATCCTGGGCTTTCTCATTGTGCTGAACGGCGTGCTGGCGATGTCGGAACTGGCGGTGATGACCAGCCGCCAGAGCCGGCTGGCGCGCGATGCGAAGGCGGGGAGCAAGGGGGCGGCCGCGGCGATCGCGCTGGCGCGCGAGCCGACGCGGTTTCTGTCGACGGTGCAGGTGGGGATCACGCTGATCGGGATCATGGCGGGCGCGTTCGGGGAGAACGCGCTGTCGGGCAAGTTGGAGAAGATGGTGGCGCAGGTGGGGCTGATGGAGCCCTACGCGGACGTGATCGCGCTGGGCGTGGTGGTGCTGGGGATTACGTACCTGTCGCTGGTGGTGGGTGAACTGGTGCCCAAGCGCGTCGCGCTGGCCTACCCCGAGCGGGTGGCGACGCTCATCGCCAGACCCTTGAGCGTGCTGTCGACGGTGACGGCGTGGCCGGTGCGGATCCTGACGTGGTCGACGGAGGCGGTGCTGCGGGTGTTGCGGCTGAAGGTGCGGGCGGGCGACGACGTGTCGGAAGACGACGTGAAGGCGTTGATCGCGCGGGGGGCGAGCACGGGGATCTTCACGCCGCAGGAACTGACGCTGTTCCAGCGGACGATGCGTGTGGCGGACCTGACGGTGCGGGACCTGATGGTGGCGCGCGCGGACATCGTGTGGATCGACGAGCGGGAGACGACCGACGCGGTGCGGGTGCTGGTGGGGACGAGCCCGTACTCGCACTTCCCGGTGTGCGCGGGCGACCTGGACAAACTGGTCGGGGTGGTGCACGTGCGCGACCTGATCGCGTACGGGCTGCTGTCGGGGTCGAGTTTCAAGGTGACGTCGGTGGTGCGCCAGCCGCTGTTCGTGCCCGAGACGATGCCCGCGCTGCGGATGCTGGACCAGTTCCAGTCGAGCAAGGTGCACATCGCGTTCGTGGTGAACGAGTACGGATCGACGCTGGGGCTGGTGACGCTGAACGACGTGACGCGGGCGATCGTGGGGGACATCAGCCGGTCGGGCGAGGTCGCGCCGACGATGATCAAGCGTCCGGACGGGTCGTGGCTGATCGACGGGCGCCTTCCGCTGCACGAGTTCGTGGTCGCGAGCGCGGTGCCCCCGGAGGCCGAGGCGGAGTTGCCCGACGTCAGCACCGTCGGCGGGCTGGTGGTGGCGCTGCTGGGGCACATCCCCGCCGAGAGCGAGTCGGTCGCGTGGCAGGGGTGGACGCTCGAGGTGATCGACATGGACGGCACGCGCGTCGACAAGGTGCTCGCGACGTTCGTGCCCCCCAAGAGCGAGGACTCGCCCCCGGCGGACGCGGCGTAGCCGGCCAGCGACCGGCGGTGGTCGCGGGCCGGTGGAACGTCGGGCGGCTTGTCGCCCGGCAGCGGGTATGCTGCCCCGATGCTCGCCCGCGTCCAGTCATTCCTGCTGCAGGGCATCGACGCGCTCCCGTGCGAGGTCGAGGTCGACGTCGACGAGCTCGCGCCGGCGGAGAACGGCACGAAGATCGTGACGGTCGGGCTGCCCGACGCGGGCGTGCGCGAGTCGCACGAGCGGGTGCGGGCCGCGATGGCGAACACCGGGTACTTCTTTCCGCAGGGCAAGATCGTCATCAACCTGGCGCCCGCCGACGTGCGCAAGGAAGGGCCGCTGTACGACCTCCCGATCGCGGTCGGGTTGCTCGCGGCGATGGGTGTCGTGGGGCGCACGGGGCTGGCGCGTGCGCCGGGGGCGGCCCGGGCGGGCGGCGGGCGCGCGAGCGCGCCGGGTGATGCTTCCCCGGCCGCGCCGGCGGGCCCGGGCGTCGGGGCGGACGTGGCCGACGGCGTGGACTATCGCGGGCTGGTGATCGGGGGCGAACTGGCGCTCGACGGTCGCGTGCGGCCTATCCGCGGGGCGCTGGCGCTGGCCGCGCTCGCCCGCCAGCGCGGTGCGGCTGGGGTCATCGTCCCGGCCGACAACGCGCCGGAGGCCGCGGTGGTGGAGGGGTTGGCGGTGTACGGCGTGCGGACGCTGGCCGAGGTGGTGGGGCTGCTGACGGGGCGGCTGGACGTCCCGGCGTGCGCCCCGCCCGACGTGGTGGCGCTGCTGGGCGGTGCGACCGCGCCGATCGACTTTTCGGAGGTGCGCGGGCAGGAGGGCGTGAAGCGCGCGATCACCGTGGCCGCGGCGGGCGGGCACAATCTGCTGATGCTGGGCCCCCCGGGGTCGGGCAAGACGATGATGGCCAAGGCGCTGCCGGGCGTGCTGCCCCCGCTCACGCCGGAAGAAGCGGTGGAGATCACGCGGGTGTACTCGGCGGCGGGGCACCTGCCCCCGGGCGTGGGGTTGGTGACGTCGCGCCCGGTGCGCAGCCCGCACCACACGGCGAGCACGCCCAGCGTGGTGGGGGGCGGCATGATCCCGCGCCCGGGCGAGATCAGCCTGGCGCACCGGGGGGTGCTGTTCCTGGATGAACTGCCCGAGTTCCCGCGCGACGTGCTCGAGGCGCTGCGCCAGCCGCTGGAGGATCACGTCGTGACGATCGCGCGGGCGCACAGCGCGGTGCGGTTCCCGGCGAGTTTCATGCTCATCGCCGCGATGAACCCCACGCCCAAGGGCGACGTGCCGGTGGGCGAGGTGGGCAAGCGGTCGATGGAGCGGTACCTCGAGCGGTTGAGCGGGCCCTTGCTCGACCGGATCGACATCCACGTCGAGGCGCCGGCGGTGGCGTGGAAGGAACTGTCGGGGGGCGAACGCCGGGGCACGGGCAGCGCCGCGATGCGCGAGCGCGTGTCGCGGGCGCGCGAGCGGCAGACGCGGCGTCAGGGCCCGCTCACGCCCAACGCGCGCCTGAGCGGGAAACAACTGGACGAACTCGCCCCGTTCGACGAGGGCGCGACCAGCGTGCTGGGCCAGGCGATGACGAGCCTGGGGCTCTCGGCCCGGGCGTACGACAAGATCCGGCGCGTCTCGCGGACGATCGCGGATATGGACGAGGCGGACGTGATCGGCATGGCGCACGTCTCGGAGGCGATCGGGTACCGATTGCTCGACCGCAAGATGGCGTAGTGCAACCCGCGGGCGTGCTCGGGTGTTCAGTGTCGGGGGCGGGCGAGGAGAATCGGCCATGCGCTGGATGCTCGGAATGCTGGCGGCGGGCGGGGTGGTCGGCGTGCTGGGCGCGTGCGACACGAGCACCGCCCCGCCCACGGGCGGGGCGCGCGTCGGCAGCCAGTCGCCCTTCGCCGAAGAGCGGCGCGTGGTGGGGGGCGGCGGGCGCAGCTCGGCCCCGGCGCCCGAGGGCGTGGATGTCGTCAACCGCCTGCCCTTCGCCCTCGTGCGCGGGCAGACCGGCGATCTCGAGGTGGTCGAGGAGCGGACGCGCACGTGGATCGTGCGCGGGGCGGCCCGGGTGCCCGCGAACCAGGTGGCCGACGCGGGCATCGATCGGGTGCGCCGCGTCGAGGACATCCGCGTGCCGCGGGACGTGTCGATCGTGTTCGTCGACGTGTCGCCGGCGTCGAAGTACCGGGGCGCGGCGGAGGGCACAGCGGCCCCGACGCTGGTGGACACCGCCGGCGAGCGGTACATGCCGGTGGGCTGGGCGTATCTCGACGCCGAATGGGCGGACGTGCGGTACGAGCCGGGCGAGCCGGTGAGTGCGATGGCGCAAGTGCCCGCGACGTCGCGCTCGCGGACGGACCAGCGCCTGTGGCTCATCTACCGCGTGACGTTCGGGCGGAGCGTGCGGTTCGTGGCGCAGGGCGACAAGGCGCTCTTCGAGTTCAACCCGCCGGTGGAACTCACGCGCTCGCAGGGCGAGTGAACCAGCGGTAGCATGCGCCCATGCGGACACAGGGCGTGTGGGCGATCACGACATTCGGGCTGGGGTACATGCGCCCCGCGTCGGGCACGTGGGGGTCGCTGCCCCCGATCATCCTCGCGATGATCCTCGAGGCGGCGGGGCTGGGGGCGATCACCGCGCCGTGGGTGTACAACGGCGTGCTGCTGGGCGTGGCGGTGTTCTTCGGCCTCGCGTGCCTGCTGCAGGGAGACCGCGCGGAAGCGAAGTGGGGGAAGGACCCGTCCAACGCGGTGGCCGACGAGACGTGCGGGCAGTGCATCCCGCTGCTGTTCCTGCCGGTGGGCGCGACGCTGACGCCCGAGGCGAACCTGTTCACGCTCGGGTTCGCGTTCGTGGCGTTCCGCGTGCTGGACATCGTGAAGCCCTGGCCGGCGCGCGGGCTGCAGCGATTGCCGGGGGGGCTGGGAATTCTGATCGACGACGTCGTGGCGGGCGTGATGGCGATGGTCTTGGTGCAGGTGTGTGCGCGGGCGACGGTGGGCTGAAGGAGTGGGCCGAGGTTCGGGGGCGTCCAACGATGCACCGGGGTGAAAGCCGGGGGCGGGCAATCGGAAGGAGATGGGTATGGGATGCCTGCTCGCCGCCGTCGCGTTCTTTCTGCCGCGCTTCGTGATCATCCTGCTGGTGATCACGGGTGATTACATCGGTCGCGCGTACGAGACGTGGTTCTGGCCCCTGCTGGGGTTCCTGTTCATGCCGTACACGACGCTGGCGTACGCGGCCTCGGTGAACGAGGGCGGGGGCGTGCACGGCTGGTGGTGGGCGGTGATGGCGGTGGCGGTGATGCTGGACCTGTCGTCGAACGGCGGGGGCGAGCGGGCGCGCCGCCTGAAGAAGCGCAAGGACTAGCGCCGGCGCGTCACGAGATCGCGGCGATCACCTTGATCTCGACGTGGATCGGCGTGTTCCCGCCGGTGGGCAGGGCCGAGACCTCGACGGTCGTTCGCGTCGGCTGGTGCGGACCGGGCGGGAAGAACTCCGCGTAGACGCGGTTGTACTCCGCCCAGTCGCGGGCCATGTCGGTGAGGAAGACCTGCACGTCGATGATGTCCTCCCAGCGGCTGTCGGCCTCGGCGAGGATGCTCCGGATGTTCTCGAAGCACGAGCGCATCTCGGCCTCGAGGCTGTAGCCCGTCAGGCGTCCGTCGGGGCCGACGATCGCGCCGGGGATGTCCTTCGTGCCGCGCTTGCGCGGGCCGATGCCCGAGAGGAACAGCAGGTTGCCCGCGCGGCGCGCGTGCGGGTAGGGGCCCAGGGGCTCGGCGGCGGCGGCGGCGTGGACGGTCGGGTGACTGCTCATCCAGATGCTCTCCATGCGCCGGCCCCTGCGAGCGCGGGCCGGGATCTACACGCGCACGCACACGTTGGTCGGCTCGGTGAAGAACTTCAGCGCGTCGAGCCCGCCCTCGCGTCCCACGCCGCTGGCCTTGACGCCCCCGAAGGGCGTGCGGAGGTCGCGGACCATCCAGCAGTTGACCCAGACGATGCCGGCGTCGAGGCGTGACGAGACGCGGTGGGCGCGGGCGAGGTCGCGGGTGAAGACGGTCGCCGCCAGGCCGTAGTCCGTGCCGTTCGCCATCGCCAGCGCCTGGTCCTCGTCGTCGAAGGCCTGCACGGTGAGCACGGGGCCGAAGACTTCCTCGCGCACGATGCGGCAGGTGGGGAGCACGCCCCCGATGACGGTGGGCTCGTAGAAGCAGCCGTTCCGGCAGCGTGCGGGGAGCGACGCCGGGTCGGGCGAGCGCCCGCCGCAGAGGATCTCGGCGCCGTCGCGCCGGGCCTCGTCCACCATGCCGGCGACTTTGTCGAGGTGGGCGCGGCTCACGATCGCGCCGAACGTCGTGTCGTCGGCGGCGGGGTCGCCGATGGCCAGACGCCGCGCGCCGGCGACCACGCCCGAGACGACGCGGTCGTACACGGTGCGCTGCACGAGCAGGCGCGAGCCGCACAGGCAGATCTGGCCCTGGTTCGTGAACGCGGCGCGGACGGCGGTCTCGACGGCGTCGTCGAGGTCGGCGTCGTCGAAGATGATGAACGGGTTCTTGCCGCCCAGTTCGAGGCTGACGCGCTTGAGCATGCGTCCGCCGGTCTCGCCGATCCAGCGGCCGACGCCGGTGGAGCCGGTGAAGGAGAGGGTGGGAACCCGCGGGTGCGAGACGAGGGCGCTGCCGCAGAAGCGTCCGTCGCCGTGGACGATGTTGATCACGCCGGGCGGCATGCTCGCCTCGCGGGCGAGTTCGCACAGGAGCGAGGCGGTGACGGGCGTGACCTCGCTGGGCTTGGCGACGCAGGTGTTGCCGGTGGCGATCGCGGGGGCGATCTTCCACGTGAGCAGGTAGAGCGGGAGGTTCCAGGGCGAGATGAGCCCGGCGACGCCGCGGGGCCGGCGGCGCACGAGGTTGATCGCGCGGACCGCGCCGCCCACGGCGGGCTGGTCGGTCTCGTGCATCTCGCCGGTGGTGTGCAGGATGGCGCCGGCGAAGTAGCGGAGGTTCGCGGCGGAGCGCGGGATATCAACGCGGCGCGCCAGGGCGACGGGCTTGCCCGTGTCGCGCGACTCGGCCTGCGCCAGGCGCTCGCGGTCGCGGTCGATGAGGTCGGCGAGCGCCGTCAAGTGGCGGGCGCGCTCCGCGCCGGGCAGGGCGCTCCACGCGGGGAAGGCCTGCTCGGCCGCGGCGACGGCGCGGTCGACATCATCGGCTTCCGACAGCGGCACGCGCGCGAACGCCTCGCCCGTCGCGGGCTCCACGACATCCATGAAGTCTCTCGACGCCGGCTCGACGAACTCGTTCGCGATGAAGTTAGCGAGGTGGGAGGGCATTCGGCATTCGGCGTTTGGCATTCGAGAGATGGCACCAGGCAGCGGCCGTCGGGCATGCGTCATCTGTTATCGGGCATCAGGGAACATCATGAGGCGAAGGCATCACGTCATGCACCAGGCGAGGGAACCGCGAGAGTCGTTACAGCGTGCCGAGGCGCCCGCCGTCGACGGGGAGGTTGATGCCGTTGATGTACGATGCGGCGGGTGATGCCAGGAACGCGACGGCCGCCGCGACCTCGTCGGGTTCGCCCAGGCGTCCGGCGGGCGTGGACGCGACGATCTCGCGTTCGATCTCCTCGGGCGTGATGCCCTGGCGGTCGGCGCGCCCCTTGAAGAGCGACTGCAGGCGTTCGGTGCGGGTGTAGCCGGGTAGCACGTTGTTCGCCGTGATGCCGAAGGGGCCGAGCTCGGTCGCGAGGCACTTCGCCCACGCCGCGACCGCGGGGCGGACGATGTTCGAGATGCCCAGGTTCGCGATCGGCTGCTTCACGCTGGTCGAGGTGATGTTGATGATGCGTCCGAACCCCGCGGCCTTCATGCCCGGGAGCAGCGCACGCACGAGCACCTGCCCGGCGATGAGCTGCGCATTGACCGCCGCGAGGAGCTGCTCGGGCGTCGCGTCGATGGCGGCCCCGGCGGGCGGGCCCCCGGTGTTGTTCACGAGAACGTGCAGCGTGCGCATCGTGCGCGACAGGTACTCGCCCACGCGCGCCCCCGTGCCCGCCCAGTCGGTCATGTCGGCCGCGAGCGTGTCGTGCACCTGCCCCGCGTCGGTGGGGAGAGCGTCGCGGACGCCCGCGAGTTTGCGTTCGTCGCGCGAGAGCAGGACGCACGAAGCGCCCAGCCGCGCCAGGTGCATGGCGCAGGCGCGCCCGATGCCCGAGGACGCGCCGCAGACGAGCGCGCCGCGTCCGCGAAGGTCCGTGCGGAGATCGAGGTTGATGGGCGACGTCGTCATGGGCGATTGTTGGAGCGCGCGAGGCCCCGGCGCACAGCGATCAGAGATCGTCGGTCTCCGCGCCCGGCTTCCCGCGCGAGGCCGGCGTGGCGCGCGGCCCCTGGCTCCGCGGCGCGGGCGAAGCCTGCAGCCCCGCGACGACGCCCGCGAGGTCCTGCAACCGGCGCTCGGCGTAGATGGACTGCGCGTCGGCCTCGTCGACGCCGGCCTTTCGCAGCGTGTCGCGGGCCGCCTTCCACAGGCGCTCGCGGGTCTTCTCGTCGCCCGCGACGTACAGGTCGCTCACGAGTTCCGCGAGCCTCCCCACGAGCACCGTGGAGCGATGCTCGTAGAAGCGCTTGACGATGCCCATCTGGTAGGGCGAAAGGTGCTGCCCCTTGGCCATGCACCCAGCGTAGCCGGACGGGCGCGCGACGGCACCCGGCCCACGGGGGGTCGGGTGCGTCGCATGGGTGGCGAGCGTTACGCGCCGGGCTGCGCGGGCTGCACGAGGGCGCCGAGGTCGTCGACGCTCACGCCGCTGGCGGGCGAGAGGACGCGGAGCAGGCGGGCGCGGGCCATGCGGTACTCGACGCCGGTGAGGCCGAGCTTTCGCATGTCGGCGAGCAGGCGTTCGAGCGCGCCGATCTGCTGGGCGAGCGTCTGCTCGGCGGGGGTCGTCTCGACGTACCGACGGAAGGCGGCGGGGTCGAACCGGCCCGCGTTGGCGAGCGACATCCAGCGGTCGGCGGCGCTGCGCAGGTCCGTTGCGATCTGCTCCGTGCGGTCGGCGCTCGGCGGGCCGAAGATCGCGTCGTAGCGATCGACCAGGCGCTGCACGAGGGCGATGTCGGCGCGGGTGGCGGCGTAAGGACGCTCGGCCTCGGCCAGCGCGAGCGCCGGCGGCAGGTCGTTGTAGAGCAGCGGGCCGGTGAGCGCCGCGCGCCCTTCGTCCGGCGTCGTGGCGCGAGGCGTGAGCCCCAGCCGCGACAGCAGGCGCAGGTCGAACACTTCCACCTGCACCGTGTCCTCGAACTCCGGCGGGAAATCGGTCGCCGCGGCGAGTTCGTCCGACACGTCGTCCGTGCCCGCCGGAGGCGGAGGCGGGGGCGGGGGCGGCGGCGGCGGAGGCGGCGGCGGCGGAGGCGGCGGGGGCGGCGGCGGCGGAGGCGGCGGGGGAGGC
>JANRJM010000014.1 GCA_033763975.1 Planctomycetota bacterium | reverse complement strand
GGCGGCGGCGGCGGAGGCGGGGGCGCGGCCGGGCGCGTTCGCTGATCCAGCACCACCCCGCCACGCTGCAGCGCGTCCAGCGTCACGTCTTCCGGCGGCGTCTGCGTGAACTCCAGGTCGGCGAGCGACGCCGGTCCGACGCCGTCGATGTCAGAGAACGTCGGGTCCGGGCCGCTGCCCGCGAGCACGACGTTGCCCTCGATCACCAACTGCCCGCCGGCGACGAGGTCGAGCCCGCGGTCGGTGACGAACGAGCCGTCGGCCAGGAGCAGGTCCGACGCCTCGCGCCGGTTGAACCGGGTGGTCGTCGCGGTGATGGTCAGGTCGCCGACGGTCGTCATGTCGCCCAGCGAGGCGAGGTCGTCGACCTGCAGCGTGAGCGAGCCGAGCGTGGTGAACTTCTCGTGCTGGCTCATCGTGAAGTTCGCGGCCCGGATGCTGATCGAGCGCTCGCCGACGATGGTCGCGCGGTCGGGGATGTCGCGTCCCTTGGTGCCGAACGCCGTGCTGAGGAAGATCTCGGTCAGGGCCTCGCTGGCGCCGACGTCGCCGTTGAAGACGATGACGCCCGCGGGGGTGGTGAGCACCTCGAGCACGTGCGCACCGTCGAGGGTGGAGCCGAAGCGGATGGTGCCGGGCGTGGGGTCGTAGGTGCTCTCGAGGATGGCGAACGAGCCGAGCGTGACCGCGCCGTCGAAGCGCTGGTCGCCGCCCGTGCGGATCAGCCCGCCGTTGATCGCGCTCGTGCGCTGCACGAGGAGGTACTCGAGCGGGTGAGCCTGGCCGACCGGGGCGTCGAAGACGGCGTCGGCGAGGAGCGTGAGCCCGCCGGGGATGGGGCAGGGCGAGTCCCCGAGGTCGTCGCCGCAGTCGTGCCCGGGGTCTTCCGCCGCGTCGAGCGACGAGCGGAAGGTGATGGTCGTGCCGGTGAGGGTGCGGTCGTCGTTGACGACGACGGCGTCGTTGTACGTCTGGTGCGCGGTGGCGGTGACATCGGCCCGCAGCAGGACGGGGCCGAAGGTGTCGAGCGACACGAGGGTGAGCGGCGACGAGACGGTGGAGCCGGTCTCGCTGGCGAGCGTGAGGGCCGTGGCGTCGAGGCTGTTCGTGTTCGTGACGCTGACGCCCTGGTCGAACGATTCGACGCGGTAGGCCATGGCGTCGATGGGCGCGCCGAACTGCGCGAGGGCCGGGCGGTCAGATTCGAACACGGCGGCGTCCTGCGCGAACTCGAAGGCGTCGGGGCGTGTGGCGCCGCCCGAAGCCCCGCGGAAGATCGGGGTCGTGGTGAGCGCATCCACCCGGGCCGCGCCCAGGCCCGAGTTCGAGCCCGCGCGCAGCGCGATCGACGGCGCCCAGAGCTCGGGCACGGTGAGCACGCCCATGCCGGGCTCCAGGTGCATCTGGAAGGAGAGCGTGCCCGTGCCGCCGGTGGCGGCGTGAAGCTCGACGCGTTCGCCCGCGTGCACGAAGCCGGCGACGACGACGTTGCCCTCCGAGCGGATGCGCGCGACCGAGCCGATGTCGAGGTTGTCCTCGATGCGGACGTACTCGCTGGCGAAGGCGTCGAGCGAGCCGATGTTCTGGTAGCCGCTGACCCCGCCGTAGTCGCCCCCGATGACCAGGTGCCCGTCGGTGACGTTCAGCACGATGTTCGTGGCGCCGGGGTTCTCGATGATGCCGAACGGCCCGGCGCCGAACATCCGCGATTCGTCCTGCGTGATGGAGATGGTGCGCCCCGACGGCACGCCCGCGAGCGAAAAGCCGACGTTCCCCGTGGTCGCGACGAGGGCGATGTCGCCCGTGCTCGCGCGGAGCGTCGTGCCGAAGAGCATGTTCTCGGCGATGTGGCGCCCGGCCCGGAAATCAAGCGACGTCGCACGCACCTCGCGGCTGGCGAGGTTGAGCATCAGCGGATCGCCGAAGTTGATGTCGCGCCCCGCGAGCAGCGTGAGCCCGCCGTTGGCCTTGTTGATGTCCTCGAAGATCGTGATGTCGCGCGTTGCCTCGAGGCGCACGTCGCCCGCGAAGCCCTCGATCGCGCCGGGCGAGATCACCCAGTCGTCGGTGCCGCCCTCGGCGCCGAGCACCACGCCGTCGGCCACCTGCGCGTCCTGCGCGCCGGGCGTACGGATCAGGATGTCGCGCGGGTCGAGCAGGATGGTCGCGGGCGCGAAGCCCGGGGCGGCGTTGCCGACGATGTCGCCCAGGATGGCCAGGCGCTGGGCGCCGGAGACCTCGCCGGTGCCGCCGTCGCCCCCCCGCGCGCCGCCCGAGAGATCAACGCGGGCGCCGCGCTGCACGACGGTGTCGCCGTGGTACGCGTGGACGAGCACGCGCCCGCCGTCGGCGTGCCCGTCGCCACCCGAGGCCGAGACGACCGCGCCCGACGCCAGCGTGGTGCGCGAGGAACTGGTGACCTCGACCGCGCCGGCGCGCCCGGCGTCGGCGTCGGAGGCGATGCGCCCGCTCGTGGCGACCTGCGCGCCGGTGACGACGACCGTGCCCGCCTGCCCGCTGTGGACGCTGGTGTCGATCGTGCCGGTGTTCTCGATGCGCCCCGCGGGGGTCGCGGCGAGCACCGTGCCGCCCGACGCGCGAACGTGCCCCGTGTTGCGGAACGCGAGCGAGACGGCGTCGCCCGCGCCCAGGCTGGTGAGGCCCTGGCGCTTGCCCGGTCGGGCGGCGGCGTCGGACGAGGCGGTGACGTCCGCGCCGTCGATCCGGGCGCTGATGCGCCCGCCCGATTCGCGGACGGTGACGTCGCTGCCCACGAGCATCGCGACGACGCCCGCGTCGGCGACGATCGTGCCGGACTGCTCGATGCGCCGCCCGACGAGCGTGGCGGAGCCGACGTCCATCAGGCCCTCGGCGACGATCCCGCCCTGCACGTTCGAGACGCGGTCGACGCCCCGCAGGAAGTCGCGGTCGGTGATGGTGCCGGCGGCGGCGAAGATCCCGCCCGCGTTGACCACGCTGCCCGCGCCGAAGATGACGCCCGCGGGGTTCACGATGTACACGCGCCCGTTGGCGAGCAGCGTGCCGTCGATGCGCGTCGGCGCGGGGCCCTGGATGCGGTTGAGCACGCGCGAGGCGGCGTCGGGCTGGATGAACCGCACCGTCTCGTGCGGGGCGATGTCGAAGCTGCGATAGTTGATGATCGAGTTGCGCGGGGCGGTGATCGTCGTCAGCGCCCCCTCGCGCCGGATGGTGACGTTCCCGCGAACGACCTGGGCGCCCTCGGGCCCGGCGAGCGCGCCGGGCGTGGCGACGCCGAGCAGCGTGCCGGCAACGAGCGCGAGGGCCGTGCTCCGCCGAAGTACGCCGCCAGTTGCGCCGGGGGTGCCGCCCATGTGGAGGTCTCCTGTCTTGAAGCACTGTTCGAGCGCGGGCCAAGGCCTGTTGCCAGCAACGTACAGCGCGTGCCCGGCGCGTCCAGCGAACTGATCAATAGACGAGCGTGATGACGACGTGCAACTCGGCATGACCGGCGTCGACGACACGATCGCCCGAGGCGTCGTCGAGGCCGCGGAGGGCGAATCCCAGGTCCGCCCGGGCGTTGAAGCGGCGCGTGAGGGCCAACTCGACGCCGATGCCCGCCCCGACGAGCGTGTGATCGGACTCGAACGACTGCCGATCGGTGTTCACGATCCGTCCGGCGTCGAGGAACGCGCGGAAGATGAGGTCCCAATCCGTCGGCCCGTACGCGTACTGGGGGCGCCAGCGGAACGGGCGGGCGAAGAACGACCCGGGCTCGACGCTCGGGCCCAGCGCCCGCGGCAGGTGGAACCGGTACTCGGCCGTCCCGATGAGCCCGCTGTCGCCCGCGACCACCGCGTGCGGGTAGCCGCGGACGGTGTACAGGCCGCCGGCGACGATCTGCTCGTTGGGGATCAGGCGGCTGCCCAGCGCGTGCTGACCCTTGACCGAGAAGAACACCTCGTTGACTAGCCCCGCGCCGGCGTCGGCGGCGTCGCGGAAGTACGGGTCGAGGTAGAGCGCGTACGAGCCCTCGCCCCGCAGCACGACGAACGAATCGTCGGCGTCGAGGCGCCCCAGCGCGTCCAGGTCCTCCTCGGTGCCGGCGATGTCCGGCAGGTTGAAGTCCAGCCCGATCCGCGCGTCGAGCGACGATTGATCACGCCGGCGTTCCAGGCGCAGCGCGACCGACGGGAGCAGCAGGTCGGTGTCGCCCTCGACCGCGGCCAGTTCGTTCTCGACGCGCACGTGCTCGAACCGCGCGCCCGCGACCAGGTCCACGAAGAGGTCGCGCTCCTGAAGGAAGTTCCACGCGACCTCGGCGCCCGCGAACCACCCCTCGCCCCGGAAGTCGGCGTCCTGGATGCCCAGCTCGGACGCGACGTACTGGTACCACGAGCCGTGGATCTTCCAGCGGAGGCGGTCGCTGAACGAGAACGGGCGCTCGTACGAGGCGTGCAACGCGTGCACGTCGTCGAAGTTCGCGGTCTGGTAGTCGAGCGACAGGATGTCGTCGTGGTTGGTGAGGTTGTTGTGAACAAAGCCGAAGTGCTCGCGCCAGCCCGAGGTGCTCTCCGACCCCGTGTTCGACGCCTGGCCGAAGATCAGCCACGGGCGGTTCTCGGTGATGGTGTAATCAAGCGTGACGGCCCCGGGCACGTCGCCCGGGGCGGCGACGGTGACGTCCACACGGCGCCCCGGGTGCCGGTTCAGGCGGAACACGTAGTCCTCGAGCACGTCGCGGCGCAGCAGGTCCGAACGCGCGGTCGAGCCCGGCGCGTACGGCTGCACGGGCGAGTTGTCGCGGACGCGTTCGTGCAGCGGGTTGTTGATCGTCTCGTCCGGGTCCACGCGCTCGCCCACGCCGACGGAGCGCACCTCGACCACCATGCCGGTCGTGACCTGCAGCGTCAGGTGCGTCTGGTCTTCGGGGCGAAGGTCCACCACGCGCCCGTCCTGCACGCCGAACTGCGCGGGGTCGGGCGTTGCGTACACGCCCACGAAGCCCAACTCCCGCATGCGCTGTACCACCGCCGGGGCGAGCAGGGCCAGCCCCGCGTCGGTGAACCGGGCGGCCCCGGCCTCGTTGATCTCGCGCAGCGCCACCGCTCGCCCCGCGCCGGGCGCAAACCCGTCGGGCGTCTCCATCGCGACGAACGTCGCCCCGAGCAGCGATTCCACGCTCGGGTGCCCGGGGTTCTCGCGCGAGAACTCGATCCGTACCTGCGTGACGCGGTGGCTGCCGACGTGCGGCGATTCGACGCCCGGGGCCGTCTGCGCGCGAACCCGCCCCGGTGAAAAGACGAGCGCCAGCCCCGCCAACAGGCACGCCAGCCAGCAGCCCGCGCACGTCGGCATGGGTCGCGCCGCGATTCGCATTCACGTTCCTTTCGGTTCTCGGACCAGACTACCAGCGCCGGCCGGTCGCTCGCGCGCCCGCTCGAACCGTACTCGACATCTTGCCCATTTTCACTCCAGTCTCACACGGCGGGTCCCGATGTCTCCCGCCGAAACCCGTGTCCATGCGGGCTCGCAAGGGAGATCGTTCATGGCGAACTGGGGTCTTCGAACGGTGCGGACGGCGCTCGTGCTCGTGGCGGCGTGCGGTGTTGGCGGGTGCGCCCGATCGCGCCCGGCGGCGTCTCCCGCGGTCTTTCAGCCCGGCCCGCTCGTGACGCTCGGCGCGGGTGATTCCCTCGGCACGCGCATTTACCTGAACGACCTCATCATCGCGTCGCGGGCCATCGACCAGGACATCGTGATCACATCGGTGCCCGACCTCTCCTCGTTCTCACTGGTCGAGTAGAGACGCCCGCTGCGAGCGGCCCGGCGCGCTGGGCAACGTGTGCGGCGTGGGCGGGCCGAAATCTGCGCAAACCGGCGTCGCAGGGTTGACGGACCTGGCAGCGCGGTCATGTTTTCTTCGGCGGGGGGGCTCGGCCCCGCGCCCGCTGACCGCTCGCAGAGATCATCAAGACCAGGAGTTCCACCTGTGCGCACGCGCCCTTCGGACATCGTGACGGTCTCGCTCCTTCTTGCGTGCGGCGGGACGGCCTCGGCCTCGGTCATCGACTCCGCGGCGTACTTCACCTCGGTCCCGCACACGCGCATCACCTGGGAGGCCGACGGCGCCGGATCGCCCGTCGCGCTCATGCAGGGCGCGTCCCAGGTCATGCCGACCAACGCCTACTCGACGCTCGGGCTGATGTTCGAAACGCAGGTCCGCTGGATCAACGACGGGACGGGCGCGTTCGACGCGGCCCAGGCGACCGGTGGCGGGTCACCCGCCAACGCCATCCCGTCCTCGCTCGTGAACACGTTCGCCTTCACGTTTACGGTGCCGGTCCGGTCGTTCGGATTCTGGCTGGCGAACAACCGCGGCGCCGACCCCGCGGGTCCCACGATCCAGGCCTTCGACGCCCAGGGGCAGTTGATCGAGAGCGTGCAGTTCGGCGGGAGCCTGGTCGACGGGTCGATCACGGTCGGGCAGACGACCGCGGACTACGGCTTCATGGGCATCGAGTCGCAGGCGGACATTGCGCGCGTCGTCGTGACCAAGCAGGCGGCGATCTTCGACGACCTGTACTTCTCTGTCGTGCCCGCGCCGGCGAGTGCGGGCGTGCTCGCGCTGGGCCTGCTGGCGGCGGGGCGTCGCCGGCGCTGAGCGCGCGACTTGCCCCGGCCGACGAGAGCCGCGATAGTTGCCGGCATGAACACACGGCTCAAGACGTGGCGCGGGCTGTCGGTCGCGCTGGTGGGGGTGCTGCTCGCGGCCGGCTGCCAGACGGCCCAACCGGTGGCCGAGGCGCCGACGCTCCGAACGCACGGGGTGATTCTCGACGGCGACATCTCGGAGTGGCCCTCCGAGGTGGCGGCGTTCGCGGACGAGCACTACCTCTACGTGCGGTTCACCGTGGAGGGCCAGCAGTTCTCGCTCCAGTCGGCGCCGAACAGCGTGGTGGTCTCGATCGACGCGGACGCGAGCCCCTCGACCGGACGCGTGGACGCGGAAGGCCCGCTCGCGGGCATGGGCGTCGACGCGGAGATCGAGTTTTCGCCGCGGCGCCCGGACGGGTCGGCCGGGCGGGGCGTCGCGGTGTGGACGGTGCACGCCGACGGGCGGCGTGAGAGCGTGGCGCCGGGCGCGACGGACGTCGTCGTGGCGCCGACGTACGCCTCGAGCTGGTACGAACTGCGCATCTCGCGCACGCCGGACGTGCCGATGTACCCGGCGTCGGCCGGGCTTGCCGGCACGGGGCTGGCGCGCGTCGCCGTGTGCCTGCGCGCGCCCGACGGGCGGGTAACGGCGTGGGCCGACCCGTGCGAGGCGGCCATCGAGGACGTGTGCGCGGGGGGCAAGCGCCTTTCGAGCCTGTCCCCGCCCACCGCGCCGCGCAACGGCGTGCGGGTGGTGTCGTGGAACGTCGAGCGGAGCGCCCCGGCCTCGAACCCGGAGCCCTTCGGACGCATCCTGCGGGCGCTGAGCCCGGACGTCGTGCTCATCCAGGAGTGGGACCAGGGGGACGAGGCCTCGGTGCGGGCGTGGCTGGAGGCGGCCGGGTTCCCGGGGTGGACGGTGCACAAGGCTCCGGGAGATCTCGGAGAAGGCGGCGGGGTGCTGGTGGCGTCGCGGTTCCCGCTCGAGCGCGTGCCCGGGCCGCTGCGGATGAATGACGGCGAGCGCGACTCGACGGTGCGCGTCGCGGCGGCGATCGTGCGCACGCCGCTGGGCGACATGCTCGCGTCGTCGATGCACCTGAAGTGCTGCGGATACAAGGACAGTCGCGAAGACCGGCAGCGCATGGCCGAGGCGCGGGCGATCAACGAGTTCCTGCGCGGGCAGGTGCGCACGCGGACGGGCGGGGATCGCGCGTCCGAGAGCGAGGGGCGGCTGGTGGGCCCGCGCGTTATCGGCGGGGACATCAATCTGGTGGGCTCGCGTCCGCCTCTGGACTTGCTGCGATCGGGGCTGGACGTAGACGGCACGGACCTGGACGTCGCGGACGCGCGGGTGCTGGGGGATCGCACGTACACGACCTGGCGCGACCCCGGGACGCCCTTCCCGCCCGGACGCCTGGACTTCCTGATGTACAGCGACTCGGCGTGCGAGAGTGTGTCGTTCGTGTTCGACAGCGCACGCCTGACCGACGCCGCGTTGGAGCCCCTGGGCGTGCGCCGCGACGACTCGGCCGCGAGCGACCACCTGCCGGTGGTGCTCGACCTGACGCCCGTGCGGTAGGGATCAGTTCGAGGGGATGACGACCACCAGCCCGCCCTCGGCGGTCTCGCTGACGAAGCCCAGGTCGCGCAGGGCGACGAGTGCGGCGGACTGTTCGGCCTTTTTCTTGGTCGACCCCCAGCACGGCTCGAAGCAGCGCCCGCCGATCTCGGCGCGCACCTTGAAGCACTTGGCGTGGTCCGGGCCCTGCTCGTCGAGCACCCGGTAGTTCGGCGCCCAGCCGAAGTGCTGCTGGGCGTACTGCTGCAACACGCTCTTGAAGTTCTCCTGGTGCCCGCTCAGGGCCGTCCGCTCGATGATCGGCTCGATCAGCGGCCTCAGGAACTCGTTCGTTCGCTCCCAGCCGGCGTCGAGGTACAGGGCGCCGAGGATGGACTCGAGCGCGCAGGCGGCGAGGGAGGGGGGCAGGGCGGCGGACTGCATTCCCTTGCCCAGGATGAGCAGGTCCTCGATGCCCAGGTCGCGGGCCAGTTGGGCGCACGTGTCGCGCGAGACCACCGACGACTTGATCTTGGTCATCTCGCCTTCGCGGAGGTTCGGGAACCGGCGGTAGACCGCCTCGCAGACGAACATTCCCAGGACGGCGTCGCCCAGGAACTCCAGGCGTTCGTTGCTGGCCAGGCCGTTCTCGGCGGTGGAGGTATGGGTAAGCGCGCGTTCGAGGAGTGAGGGGTCGCGGAAGCGGTGCCCAAGGATGAACTCGGCCTGTTGACGCCGCTCCGCGTCCATTCGTGCACACACCCCCGCTTGGAGCCGAACCGGCTGCAACCGACAGTTTAGTGAGAACGCCCCGAGGATGCACGCCGAGCCGACGCGGGTGCGGAGGTGGGGGGTCCGGGCTCGACTGGGGCAGGGTGGGGGTCTATCATTGCGGCCCGGCGGGCGACGGTTGCAGCCGGGCAGATTCCCAGGAAGGCGCCATGCACTATCCGCACCGCACAAGCCGCATCAAGCGCAAGCGTTCGCTCGGGTTCCGGGCGCGCATGAAGACCACGAACGGGCGGAAGATGATCAACCGCAAGCGTCGGGTGGGTCGGTCGCTGAACGTGGCCGACAAGTAGCCCTCCGAACTAGGGCCGAACACAGTAGACAGCCGGGCGCGTTGGGGGTAAGTTATCCCCATGCGACCTCCCGGGGCAGGCACGTCGCGCGCGTTCACCCTCATCGAACTGCTGGTGGTGATCGCGATCATCGCGCTGCTGATCGGCATCCTGCTGCCGGCGTTGGGGAAGGCCCGGGCCGCGGGGCGGGCGACCGTCTGCCTGTCGAATCAGCGGCAGATCGGCGTGGCGTTGGGGCTGTACGCCGAGTCGTACAAGGAGATGACGCCGCGCGAGGCCGGGGTGAGCGAGTCGCTCAACCCGGGCGGTGCACCGCATGTCCCGGCGTGGTACGTCAGCCGTACGAATCGGGCGCCGTACAACATCTCGTGGGCGTTCAATCTCCGACCGTTCTTGGATTCGCGCGCGGTCTCGAGCCAGAGCAACGCGGGACTGAGCGATCAGTACGTGAACTGCTTCGCGTACCGTGATCCGTCGCGTCCGAAGGACCCGCACAACATTCACTATGTGAACAACGGGCTGCGCTTCCGGCTCTCGGCCGGGCAGCCGACGGCCACGAACGAGTCCAAGCCGCCGACGCCGATGTTCCGGTACGTTCGCCCGTCGAAGACCGCGTATCTGACGTGCTTCACCGACGACCCTAACGGCCTGCGCTGGGGGAACAACTACGCGGCGGGCAACTCTGAGCTGACGATCTCGATCTTCTACGACATGTGGCGGATCAGCAGTGTGAACGGGAGCGGGCCGAACACCCCGACCGAAGCGCAGCGCATCGCGCCCAAGCGCCATGTGACCGGAGCCAACGTGCTCTTCCTCGACACGCACGCGCAGATCATCAGCGCGAGCGACGTGGTCGTGCCCGCGCTGTGGGACGATGGCGACTACCGGTAGCGTGCGGGGCCGCGTACAACGCGCGGCGAGGCAGGCCCGCAGGAACCGAGCCGGGGTGAGGCGGCCCTCGCGGGCGCGTTCGGAGAAGAACCCTCGCTCGCGTTTCGGGCTCGTAGCGCGTCGGGCTCGCAGAACGGCCAGATCAACGAGACCGAATCACCGGCAGGGTGCCCCGGCGATGCGCTGGGCGAGGGTCAGGATGTCATCCTGATCAACGTTGCCGTCGGTGTTGATGTCGGCGTCGCCCACGCACAGGCAGCTCGGGTCGCCCGCGACGGCCTGCGCCAGGCACGCGAGGTCGTCCTGGTCGGCGTTGCCGTCGCAGTCGACGTCGACGGTGCAGCGGCGGATCTCCAGCGGCCCGGAGTAGGCGCGGTACACGTTGCCCTGCGGCTCCAGGCGGATGCGGGCGTTCGTCGAGTACGCCTCCGGGATGACCACCGACGCGACCCCGATGTTGGGCCGGCCACCCGCCAGCACGATGGGGTATGTCGCGCCCCCGTCCAGGGACAGACGTGCCGTCACCGTCAGCGTGCTGATCGGCGGCGCTGTCGTGCCGCCGACGTCCCACCGGATCGTGGCGGGCCCCGGGTACAGCACGGTGTTGGGGGCGGGCTCGGTCACCACGAACGGGGCGGCGTTGACGACCTGGATCGAGATGACGCCCGACGTCGTCACCGCCCCCGCCCCCGGGTGGTTGTCGCGCACGGCGACGCGGAACCGGCGCGTGCCCGCCACGCTCGGCAACTGCTCGCCCCGCGAGGGCTCACCCGCGAGGACGCGTGCAAGTGCGGGGAAGTGGCGTGTGCCGGTCGGCGCGGGCTGGAAGACGCGGAACAGCGGCGAGAGCCCGTTGTCGGGATCGTCGAGCGTCTGCGGGGGCCCGAGGTCGAACTGCTCCCATGAGTACGTGAGCGTGTCGCCGTTCGGGTCCGAGGCGCTGGCCGTCAGCTCGAAGGGCGTCAGCCGGGGTATCGCAAGACTCGACGCGGGCGGCAGCCCCGTGATCGTCGGCGCGGCGTTGCCCGTGTCCACCGTTCCAGCACACGCGCCTCCTCCGCCGGTCCCCAGGAAGGTGACCATCTCGCCGATGCTGCCGAGATGGAACATGAGATCGCGGTTGATCAGGATGTTGTCGCCCGGGGGCACGTTGCCGATGGGGCAACTGCCGGCGTAGCTCATGATGGTGGTGCCCGAGCCGGGCTCCCACGCGGCGCTCGACGCGCGGTTGCCGGCGCAGAAGCCGACGGTGCCGTTGAAGGTGTGGTTCGCGCCGAGCTGGTGCCCGATCTCGTGCATGACCACTTCGCCGGAGAGCGGATCGTCGTCGGCGGTGCGCGGCGTGCCGGAGATGCCGCCGGCTTTGTTGGCCGTGCACGCGGCCCGGAGGTACGCGACCCCGCCCGGGATGCGGGTCACGAGGTGCCCGAGGTCAAAGTTGGCGTCGCCGATACGGGCGCGGAGTGTGTCGACGTTCGCGCCGAGGTTGTTGCCGCTCGACGTGCCGTCGTACGGGTCGGTGGCGGGGTCGAGGAACACGAGCACGTCGTTGTTGGGTACGAGCAGGAAGCGCACGCGCATATCGCGCTCGAAGACGGCGTTCGTGCGGTTCGTGATGGTGACGATCGCGGCGAGGGCGTCGGGGACGTTCGCGGGGCGCCCCTGGCGTTCGCTGTGAAAGACCGCGAACTCGCCGGTGCAGGCCATCGCGAAGCGGTAGGTGCGCAGCGGCAGCGGGCCGCGCTCGGTGTATGTGCCGGGCTCGACGGGCAGCGGCGCGCCGTGCTCGGGCCCGACCGCGCAGTCGATGACGCCGGCGACATCGGCCCAGCGGCGCGAGACCACGCGCGCGGGGTCGCCCGGGACGGCGGAGATGACGGTGTCTTCGCCGGGCGCCAGGAGCAGGGCGTGCAGCCCGTTGTGCGAGAGGTCAACGCGGCCGACCATCGCCGGGTTGTCGACACCCCGGACGGCGAAGGTGCGGATCTGCGGGTACCTCGCCGCGAGGTCGGCGTGCATGACGGGCGAGTCCCACGCTTCGACGCGCGTCTGGCCGCCGTCGGGCAGGGGTAGGGTGATGACGGCGCCCGGGCCCGAGAACTCGGGGGGTGCGGCGGCGAGGGCCGCAAGGAGGTTGGCGTCCAGGGGTGTGTCGGGCTGCGCGCGGGCGGGCGAGAGCAGGACGCACAGCAGCAGGACGCAGGACACGACGATCCGCATGGGGAACCCTCCCGCGGGAAGGCTACCGGAGCGTGGGGGTGTCGTCCAGCCTGAAGAGGAAAGTCGATAGCACGAACGCGCGTGCGGCTGGATGCAATGAGCGCACATTCAAGGCGAGCGACGTTGTGATGTTGTAGCGAGCGGCCCTCAGCGGGCGAGGGTGACGCCGACGGGCTGGGGGCGCGGGATGTGGGTCGGCTGCAGGACCAGGCCCAGCGGCACGCGCTTGCCGCCCGGGGGCGGGATGCCTTCCTGGTCGATGTGGCGCTGGATGGCCATGACGCCCTCGATGAGCTGTTCCGGGCGCGGGGGGCAGCCGGGGACGTAGACGTCGACGGGGATGAACTGGTCGCAGCCCTGGACGACGGCGTAGGTGTCGAACACGCCGCCCGTGCTGGCGCAGGCGCCCATGGAGATGACCCACTTGGGCTCGGGCATCTGCTCGTAGATGCGCTGGAGGACGGGGAGCATCTTGATGGCGATGCGACCGGCGACGATGAGCAGGTCGGCCTGGCGGGGGCTGAAGCGCATGACCTCGGCGCCGAAGCGGGCGAGGTCGTAGCGCGAGCAGGCGGTGGCCATGAGCTCGATGCCGCAGCACGCGGTGGCGAAGGGCATGGGCCAGAGGCTGCTGCGGCGCGCCCAGTTGATGACGTGGCGCATCTGGGTGGTGACGAACCCGTCGACAGGCAAGGCGGCTTCGAGGCCCATGCAAACTCCCGTGTCGCGCCGTGAGAGGCCCGACACCAACTATACGCGTGCCGCCGTGCTACTTCGGGGCGGGGACGGTCGCGGGCGCGACGGTGCGGGGCGTGGAGACCGAGCCGGAGCCGGCGTCGCCCGTCCAACGCGTTGTGGATTTCTTGGGGGGCGGTGCGGTGAGGGAATCCACCCAGCGGTCGGCGGCGGTCTCGGAGCGGTAGGGCTTCTGCACGCTGACGCCCGAGGCGCCGATGCCGCGGGTGGAGACGGTGCGCGAGTAGCAGCCGCCGGCGGCGAGCGTGCTGAGCAGGGCGGCGACAAGGATCGTGCGGCGGGTCACGCAGGGCTCGCTTGGGGTGTTGCGGGAACGGGACGCCGGGCGTCGGGTTCTTCGGGCTCGGGCGGCGGCGGGATCAGATCGGCGATGGTCTTGCCCGCCAAGACATCGTACCGGGCCCGGTCGACGAGTTCGGGGACGGGACCTCGGGGCAGGTGGGGATCCTGCGAGCCGACCAGGGCGTCGCCCAGACCCAGAACGTCGGTCGCGAGGATCTTCTCGGGCGGGCGGGAGAGCGCGTAGCACGCGAGGCTGTCGGCCCCGCTCGCGACGCGATGCACCAGCCCGGCCTGCTCGAGCTTCTCGAGCATCTGCCCCACGGCCTGCTCGTCGATGCCCGTGCGCTCGGCGACGTGGTTGTGATCGGTGGACTGGCCCTGGCGGAAGCGCTCGGCGATCGACGACATGACGACGACCACGCCCGCGGGATCGACGAACCGGGCGCGTCCGGCGGTGTGGTCCTCGATGAGGCCCAGCGTGGCGAGCACGGAGCGCGTGAGCCCGCGCGCGGTCGCCTGGCGGTACGTCTGCATCGAGTACGCCAGTTGCAGCCCGAGCAGCACGATCAGCCACGACGCGTAGACCCAGATGAGGAACAGCGGGAGGATGGCGACGGCGCCGTAGAGGTTCGCGTAGTTGGTGCCCGGGCCGGGGCGGGTGGCGAACTCCACGTACCAGGTGAAGCCGAACTTGCCCAGTTCCCACAGGCACCCCGCGACGAGCGCACCCAGGAAGGCGGGGGCCGCCTGCACGCGCGTGTTCGGCACGGTCGTGTAGATGACTACCAGCAGGACGGTGCTCACGCCCGAGGCGAACAGGAAGCGCAGCACGCTGAGGATCGTGCTCTTGACGGTCTCGCCCCCGATCTCCGCGAGCGATTCGGCGGAACTCGAGAGGTAATGGGTGATGGTGAAGCTCGCGATGAGCAGCACGGGCCCCAGCGTGAGCAGCGTCCAGTACTGGACAATGCGGCGGATCCAGCTTCGCCCCTCGGGCGCGCGGTAGATGTCGTTGAAAGCCTGCTCGATCTCCACCAGCATCGAGACGGCCGCGTAGATCAGCGTGCAGATCGCGATCAGCCCGATCATGTTGAACGGGAGCTGCTTGATCTTCCCGGCGATGTCGACGGCCTTGGCGTTGATCCACTCGTCGAGCGCGGGGGGCGGGTCGACGACCACCTGCGCGGTGCCGCCATCGCCCTGGATGGTGCTGGCGGTGGAATCGGCCGGGAGCGACTGCACGACGCGATCCACGGAATCATCCGGCGGCGGGGCTGGCTCGGTGCTGCCGGCGCCCGGGCCTTCGAAGTGCGGGGGTTCGCGCGTGCCGGGCGGCGAGGCCGGGATGTCGATGCGGATGCGATCGAGCCCGGCGTAGACGAGCATCTGCCGGATGACGGACTGCTGGGTGTTCTGGCTGGTGAACGCGGCGAGGGCGACGGCGACGACGACGATGACGGGGATGAGCCCGAACATCGTGCGGTACGAGAGCGCGCCGGCCATGCGCGTGAGGTGCGATCGTCGGATGCCGACGAGCACCAGGTGCACCATGTGGAAGAGGGAGCGGAAGAGCCCGGCGGGGACGGCTTCGGAACGTGCCGCGACGCCCGAATCCAGCGGCAGTCCCCCCAGCACACGCTGGATCGTGTGGACCGGACGCGGGCGGGAGTTCCTGAACTTGGGGTGCTTCATGACGGGCGACGTGCGGAAGGCCGTGCAGGGTTTCGAGCGGGAGGACGCGCGGGAGGACGTGCCGGGGCGTTCGCCGCGGGCGGCGCTTTCTTCTTCGGCGAACCCCGGGTGGTTCTTGCCGGGAACGCGGCGTCACGCAGCGCGCGGACCTCGTCGCGGGTGAGTTCGCGCCAGCGTCCGACGGCCAAGCCCGAGAGGCGCAGCGGTCCGATGCCCACGCGGGTGAGCTTCTTGACGGGCATCCCCAGGTGCTTGAGGACGTCGCGGAGCTGGCGGTTGCGGGCTTCGCGGAGGGTGACTTCCAGCGTGGTGCGTCCGGGTTCGCGCTTCACGATGCGCACCTCCGGCGCCTCCGACGCGCGGCGTGCCACTCCCCGGTCGGCGTCGTCGCGCCGGGCGGCGAGCACCGCCTTGTGGCGGATGGCGTCGACGGCGGATTCATCCACGGGCCCCCGCACCACGACGTGGTAGGTCTTCGCCATGCCGTACCGCGGGTGGGTGAGGCGGTTGGCGAGTTCGCCGTCGTTCATCAGCAGCACGAGGCCGGTGGAATCGAAGTCGAGGCGTCCGACGGGGAAGAGGCGTTCCCCGGATGGGTGGTCGACGATGCTGGTGACGGTGGGGCGCCCGGAGGCGTCCTCGTCGGCGACGAGGGTCCGTTCGGGCTTGTGCACCATGATGCACAGGCGCCGGTGCGAGACGCGGACGGGGCGTCCGTCGACCTCGATGCGGTCGTTGTCCGGGTCGACGAAGGCGGGCAGACGGCGCACGACGACGCCGTTGACGCGGACGTGCCCCTGCTCGATGAGTTCTTCGCAGGCCCGGCGGGCGGCGACGCCCGCATCGGCCAGCACGCGTTGGAGGCGGACGCCGGGCGGAGCGGGCGACTTCGCGGTCGTCGCGGAGCGTGCCATGGGGGGAGCGTATGCGGGCGGGCGTGGGCCGCGGCGGGTATGCTGGGCCCATGACCGATGCGCGCAGCACGGACCACCCGCGCGAGCCGGCGCCGCGCGGCCCGCACCCGGCGGACCCCGGCGCGTCGTCCCTCGAGTCGACGATCGAGCGGGTCTTCCTGACGCCCCGCGTGGTCGACGAGCGCGCGTTCGAGGACTACGCGGCGTCGCTGCGTGCGCTGCTGCGCGAATCGCACGCGCGCGAGGACGCGCTGCGCCGCGCGGGGGTCGAGGTCAAGGGAATCGCCGAGCATCTCGCGCAGGCCTCGTCGTCGCTGCGTGAGCAGTTGAGCGCGCGCCCCGCGGGCGCGACGGAGGAACTGCGCACGCTCGTCCGGGTGGAAGTCGAGCGGGCGCTGGCGCGTGGGGGGGCGGGCGCGGGTGAACCGCGCGGCGGCGGGCCGGACGGGCACGAGGACCTGCCCGCGCGTCTCGGCGAGGCGATCGAGCGGGCGGCGTCGGAGGCGGTCGTGCGCGTCACGGCGCTCGCGCGTCAGGTGGAAGCCAGCGCGGCGGCGGCGGGGGAGGCCGAGGCCCGCGTCCGCACGCTCCTCCGCACGCTGGACGAGCGTGCGGGCGAGGTGTCACGCGCCGTGGACGCCTCGTGCTCGGGCGCGGCGGAGTCGGCGGCGCACCTCGATCGAGAGTCGCGCGGCGCGGCGGCGACGCTGGGCGCCTCGCTGGCGGAGTTCGAGCGCCGGGCGCAGACGCTGAGCACGGGCCTGGAGGCGGCGCTGGTGGATTTCGAGCGCCGGGCGGCGCGGGCGCGCGAGGCGCCCGAGGCCGAGGATGCGACGGCGCTCGCGGCCCGCG
This sequence comes from Planctomycetota bacterium, assembly GCA_033763975.1. NCBI lineage: Bacteria > Pseudomonadati > Planctomycetota > Planctomycetota bacterium. The sequence continues at coordinate 144,613 of JANRJM010000014.1, read as the reverse complement.
TGGACGATGCACGCCGCGTGGGCGAGGCGCTGGCGGCGTTGGTCTCCCGCGCGGAGCAGGTGGGGCGGGCGCTGCACGCGCTGACGCGCGGTGGCGAGCGTGGCGCGGACGGCGCGGGCGCGTAGACGCGTCGGGCCGCTCGGGATTGGGAGCACCATGAAACGAAAAACCCCGGGGCGCGGGCCCCGGGGGTCGTGTGGTGTCGCGTGCGGTCGAGGCCGGGATCAGCCGGGCGAGATGACGTTGTCGAGGAGCGAGCGGGCGTTCTGCTGGCCGAGGAAGAAGTCGCTGCGCTGCACGCCGTCGAAGGGCGTGGAGAGCGAGCGGTCGAAGTTGGGGATGGTGAAGGTGCGTCCGATGCCGGGCTGGAGGTCCGGGGAGTTGGCGGCGAAGGGATCGAAGACGACGGTGCCCAGGGCGTTGTTGTCGGCGATGCGCAGGCCGACGAGTTCGCCGACGCGGCGAGCGACGGCGCCGGTGAGGGACTGGACGAACCTGTCCATGTCGACCTGGCCGGGGGTGAAGCCGAGGAGCGCGAAGGAGGGGACGAAGACGACGCCCTCGTCCTCGACGTCGGCGTTGAAGGGGTCGCTGTGCTCGCTGAAGCCGTAGGGCTGGGTGTTGAAGAACTGCTGCGAGAGGAAGTTGAAGTTGAAGGCGACGTTGGGGTCGAAGAGCGGGACGATGGGATCGACGGTGGAGGAGAGGTAGATGGTGGAGAACTGCTCGCCCTCGAAGTCGGCGGGGTTGGTGGAGAAGCGGACGTCGAGCCCGCCGCCGGGGGCGTTGTCGAAGAGCGAGTTGAGGGCGGAGGTGAGCTGGGCCAGGATGTAGGAGCGGACGTCCTGCCCGTTGGAGGCGGCGCCGTTGAAGCCGAGCGCGCCGGGGTTGAAGGGGGCGATGGTGGTGAGGGTGTTGGCGACCTGGAGCCAGTCGATCTGCCCGCCGTCGGTCTCGATGAACACGTTCTGGCGGGTGGTGAGGTTCTGGCCGGTGCCGCCCTGGACGACGGTGATGGTGTAGTCGGTGTTGTAGACGCCCTGGAGGTAGACGGCGAAGGAGCCGGCGGCGCCGGGGAAGTCGGCGCGGTCGGGGACGATGAAGTCGATGTAGAAGTCGCCGGCGCTGTTGAAGCCGTAGCGGGTGGAGCCGTTGTCGGCGATGACGGTGTTGGGCGTGCCGCCGGTGGGGGTGAAGTCGGTGGGGCTGAAGACGAGGACGCCGTCGTCGATGCCCTGCGCGGAGGAAATGTCGAAGAGGCCGAACTGCACGGCGCCGCGGTTGTCGACGAAGATGCGCTGCTCGCCGCGATCGCCGGAGACGGGCTGGGCGCTGCCGAGGTCGGCGCCGAGTTCGGTCAGGCCGACGGTGATGATCATGCGGGTGCCCGGGGCGATGGGCTGGGCGTTGTTGAGCTTGAAGATGTCGACGTCGGAGGCGACCTCGCCGGGGACGCCGGCGTGCCCTGTGGGCCCGATGGCGCTGCGGACGGAGGTGGTGATGGTGCCGTCGCTGGAGCGGGTGGTGGTGATGCCGGTGTTGTCGGAGCCGACGACGAGATCGTCGGCGGTGTCGGGCGCGCCGTCGGTGCCGCGGTCGAGGGTGAAGGTGAAGGCGCCGACGACGATCTCGGCGGAGTCATCGGGCGTGCCGAACACGCGGTCGGCGCCGGCGAAGGCGATGGCCGCGGGCGGGTAGACGACCGGGGCGCCGTCGCCGGCGCTGGTGGGCGCGTTGAAGCCGGTGTCGCCGTCGTCGAAGATGGTGATGGTGAAGTTGTAATCGCCCACGCCGCCCGGCGGGATCGGGTTGTTGGGGATGGTCTGGGTGTCGGCGGCGGTGTCGGCGTTGCCGACGGCGATGACGTAGGTGCCGGTGACGAGGATGAGGTAGGCGGAGGGGAAGGTCACGTCGAAGGCGGAGCCCTGCGGCACGGGCAGCGACGTGGCGAAGGCGTTGTCGGTGATGAGGCCGAGCGGGTTGCCGGAGGGGTCGAAGACGGAGAGGCCGGCGAGTTCGGCCGGGCCGCCGAGCCCGGTGAGGCGGAGGATCTGCCCGGCCTGGAGCGTGATGGCGAAGAGGTCGACATCGCTGCCGAAGTTGAAGTAGGTGTTCTGCGAGTCGGGGTGATCGCCGATGGACCCGCGGATGACGAAGGGGATGTTGATGTCGGGCAGGCCGTCGGCGGTGTCGTTGCGGTCGAGGATCAGGTCGAGGTTGATGGGGGCGTAGAAGTCGACGCGGTTGGCGGTGTTGTTGTTGGCGAAGGCGGTCCCGGCGGTGAACTTGTCGCCGGCGTCGCCGATGATGGCGTCGCCGGAGAAGTCCTCGCCCGCGAGGGTGAACCCGTCGCCGTTGCCGTCGATGGACTGGTTGCTGAGGCGGGCGCGGAAGAGGTCCTGGTCAACGATGAAGCGGTAGATGCCCGGGCCGGGGCGGCCGGAGACCTGCGGGATGTTGGCATTGGTGACGCTGGTGCTGAAGGCGACGACCGCGGCGTTGCGCTCGGCGTCGTACGAGACGGAGTAGTCCGTGCCGGGCACGAGACGCAGGAGAATCTCGCCGGTGCCGCGAACCTCGTAGATGCTGAGCGAGTTCCCCAGGCTCGAGGCGTCGATGGGCTGGTTGAAGATGATGTCGGCGTACCAGACCCCGGCGTCGACGCGCGGGACGATGTCGGCGACCTGCACGGGCGCGGGCGGGAGGCCGAGCGACTCGGTCGCGAAGTTGCCCGCGCTGCCCGAGAAGGTGCTGCCCCCGATCGTGACCGTGCCGATCGTGCCCGACGAGGCGATGCGGTACGTCTCGCTGAAGCGGCTGGAGCCGACCTGGTTGCCTCGGATCACGACGCTGGTGATCGCGGAGCGGCCCGGGGCGATGGTGTCGTCGGTGGTGCCGAAGTACCCGTCCGCGCCGCGGTTGTAGCCCGCGGTGATGCTGGACTCGCGGAAGTTGCCCCCGATGGTGACCGTGCCGATGGAGCCGGTGGAGAGGGCGTCGGCGGCGAGGCCGGTGCCCCCGAAGACCGAGTCGGTGCCGAGGTTCAGCCCCGCCGAGAAGGACGTCGCGAACGCGTCGCCCGTGATGGCGACGGTGGTCAGGGCGTCGCCGGCGGAGACGAACGAGCGGCTGATGGACGGGGCCGAGAAGGTGCCCAGGTTAGCCCCGACGCTGATGTTGGAACGCTCGACCACGCCCGAGACGGTGATGCTCGGCACGTCGCGTTCGACGTGGATGTTCGCGCGGGCCGCGCCGGTGATGGTGATCGCCGACGCCGACCGCACGCGGAGCGACGCCTCGCCGGTGACGAGCGAGGAGGCGGCCCCGAAGTCGCCGTTGATACGGACGGTCTGCACGCCCCGTGCCGCGACGAACCCGCCGGTGAGGGAGGCGAACGTGAGGGTTCCGGCGTCGGCGCCGATGGAGATCGTGCCCGTGCCGGCGTAGGCGCCCAGCGTGAGGGTGCCGAGCGTGCCGTCGACGGTGATGTCGCTGTCGCCCGTGAGAGTGGCGTTGACGGTGACGGTGCCGAGCGAGGCGTCGTCGTTGGTGGTGATGTCGAAGTTGGCGATGGAGCCGGTGCTGGAGTTGACGGTGACGTTCGTCCCGGAGGTGGAGTTGCGGAGCGTGAGGCGCCCGGTGCCGGTGTCGAAGAAGGCCTGGCCGGGCCCGGAGACGGCGATGGTGACGCTGGCGCCGGCGTAGTCGAAGGAGCGCGAGCCGGAGAAGGCGGTGCCGGGCGTGCCGGCGCCGTTGTCGAGGTCGGGGTTGAGGCTGGGGAGGTTTGTGCCGCCCCGGATGAGGCGGGCGTCGTTCGCGACGCTGGAAGAGAGGGCGTCGCCGAAGGCGGAGACGTTTGCGCCGACGTTGGTCAGGGCGAGGGCGCCGATGGACGAGAGGCCCAGCGCCTGGCGGTCGTCGGCGGTGTTGTACAGCCCGTCGACGCCCGGGGCGATGCCGGCCGAGAAGGAGGTGTTGCTGGTGGTGCCCGAGACGGCGACGCGGACGATGGAGCCGTCGGTGATGATGTCGGCGTTCGCGCCGGTGCCGCCGGGGCGGGCGTCGTTGCCGAGCGAGGCAACGCCGGCGATGAAGGCGGCGTTGGAGACGTCGCCGCTGACGGTGACGGCGTCGATGGAGTCGCGCGCCATGAAGAAGTTGCCGGCGCCGGTCGTGAAGGCGTCGTTGGCGACCGAACCGCCGATGGTGATGGTGCGGATCGAGCGGCCCGCGCGGAAGGTGGTCTCGAAGACCGACCCGCCGGTGACGGCGACGTTGACGATGTTGAAGCCCGCGGAGATGACCGGGCCCTGCACCGCCGCGCTGGGCGCGAGGCCCGCGGGGAGCTGGTTGCGACGGCTGTCGTAGAACGCGAGCGACGACGAGGCGGGGTTCACGCCGATGTCGCCGAAGACGCCGTCCGTGCCGGCCGAGACGCGCAGCGAGGTGATGTCGTAGTCCGCGTGGACGCTGCCGAAGAGGGTGCCGTTGGTGATGATGACGGAGGCGATGCTGCCGTCGAAGGCGGCGATGCGCCGCCCGGGGAGCAGCGACCCGTTGGTGATCGAGACGGAGGCGATGCCGCCGGAGTAGCTGATGATGTCGCCGCCGAAGTCGCCGGTGACGGTGACGCCGGCGACGGAGCCGGCGGCGATGACCGACCCGCGTCCGACGAGGTCCTGGCCGGGCTTGTTCGTGGCGCCGCCGACGGTGATCGTGCCGAGGATGGAGCCGGAGACACGGATGTCGGCGTAGAGCTGCCCGTTGGGCGCGGCGGCGGACTGCAGGTTCCCGCGCACCAGGATCACGCCCGGGCGGTCGCGCAGCCCGATGTGCCGTCCGGCGACGATGGAGGTGAGGCCGCCCGAGATGTCGGCGGAGAGCGCGACGTCGCGGCTGGCGGAGAGCGTGCCGACGTTGCCCAGGGGCGTGGTGGTCTGCAGGTCGATCGCGAGATCGCCGTTGGAGACCGTGACGGTGGTGATGGGCCCGCTGGCGCGGAGCGAGCCGGTGAAGCCGAGGGCCGCGGTGATGGAGCCGATCGAGCCGGACGGGCCGGTGATCTCGATCTCGGCGTTGCCGATGGCCCCGCCGACGGTGAGCGTGGAGATGCGTCCGGAGACGCTGAGCGTGCTGGACTGGAGGTTGCGGCCGATGGTGATGGTCGGGACGGCGCCGGTGTTGATGTCGGACCCGCGGAGGTCGTTGGTGACGGAGAGGAGGCGGATCTCGTTGTCGACGTCGATGCTCGAGCGGTTGATGTTGACGGCGGTGATGGACTGGGTGACGGACCCGATGATGTCGATGACGAGGTCGCTGATGTCCTCGGTCGCGGTGAGGCTCTCGATGTCGCGGGCGCCGAGGATGATGTTCTGCCGGACCTCGTCCTGCTCGCCCGTGAGGGTGCTGTTGCGGAACCCGCGTGCCGAGACGCGTCCGATGCGGTCGGTCGCGGAGATCTCGGAGGCGTCGAAGTAGCCGGTGGTGCTGAACTCGACGAGCTCGCGCGCCCGGATCGTCGACGCGTAGAAGTCCGTGTTCATCACATCGATGCGCTGGATGTCGCCGGTGGAGAGGTTCTCCTCGCCGAAGTTGAAGGAACTCCAGAACCCGTCGAGGTTCTGGGCGGCGATGAAGGCGTTCTCGATGCGCCCGCCCATGATGCGGAACGTGACGATCCCGTCCTGCTCGATGCCGATGATGTCGGGGTCGTTGATGTTGCCGGCGATGATGGGCGCGCTGATGGTGACGCCGCCGGCGCGCTCCGAGATGATCTCGAAGATGTCGTCGCGGGTGAAGATGCCGGCGGTGGCGAAGGGCCCGCTGGTGACGTTGATGATGCCGTCGCCCAGGTTCATGCGCCCGATGTCGTTGGCGAAGATGGACCCGAAGATCCCGTCGAAGCGCCCGAAGGCGGTGGTCAGATCGGCGTTGACGTTGAGGAGGGTGAGGAGCCCGTCGTCGGCGGCGAGGATGACGTCGCCGACACCCCCGTCGACGCGGATCTCCTGAACGCTGCCGCCGCGGACGACGGCGCCGTTGAGCCAGCCGTCGATGGGCGAGCCGATGTCGTCGAGGTAGGCGTTGCCGCCGGTGAAGAGATCGTCGAAGACGGGGCGGAAGATCTCCCCGTTCCAGTCGAAGTCGTAGAGCGGGGTGCCGTCCCCGCCGCCGGCGTTCTCGCCGCCGACGCCGAGCGCGCCGCGCACGGCGGTCACGCTGCCCGACGCCAGCCCGAGCCACGGGGCGTAGTTGATGGGACCCCACGTGGGCCACTGGGTGCGACCCAGGTCGCCGGCGAGGTCGATGAAGTTCAGGCCGCCGACGTCGATGGAGACGATGTCGCCGCCCGGGGTGCGATTGGTGATGGCGTTGAGCGCGCCCGCGGCGCCGCCGCCGCCGCCACCGCCGCCGCCGGCGATGGTCTCGATGCGGTAGACGTCGACCTCGGTGGTGCCGGTGATCTCGATGTTCGAGGCGCCGTCGCTGCCGGTGACGATGATGCGCCCGATGCTGACCAGGCCCCCGCCCGTGCCGCCCCCGCCGCCGCCGGACTGGGTGGGCTGGACGCGGAGGATTCGTCCGCCGGAGAGATCGACGGTGATCTGGCCGATGGCGACGCCCTGCGAGCCGTCGATGGGGAGGACGCGGACGGTGCCGACCTGGACCTCGGGGGGTGCGCCCTCGACGGAGATGGTGACGCGTGCGCCGCTGTCGTCGACGATCTCGAGCGGGCGGTCGCCGACGATGGGCAGCAGGATGTTGACGCTGGCCTGGAGGTCGAGGCGCGGGAAGTCGACGAAGCGGACGTCCGAGCCCGGGCCGGTGACGAAGGGAACACCCTCGCTGCCGAGGTAGATGCCCGAGCGCCCGTCGGCGTCGGTGTAGGCGTCCTGGCTGACGAGGAACGCGCCCACGACCGAGCCGGGCGAGGTGTTGACGGAGAGCGCGTCGCCGCCGACGTGGAAGCCGACGCGGAAGAAGCCGATGTCGCCCCTGCCGCCGGCGGTGCCGGTGCGGACGCTGACGCTGTTGACGCCGATGCGGGCGCGCGGGTCGGTCTCGTCCTGGTCCATGCCGATCCCGCCGCGGATGTCGATGCTGCCGATGCGGCGCCCGACGGCGAGGTCGAAGAAGTTGACATCGCCCTCGTTGACGCCGCGGCCCACGGCGGCGGACTGCCCGGTGTAGAGCGAGCCCAGGTCGCCGCCGATGCGGAAGGTGACGGTGGCGAAGGCGGTGCCGTTGGCCGAGCCGATGTCCGAGCCGGTGGTGATGTTGAAGAGCGAGCCCGGGACGGTGTGGGTCCCGCCGATGAAGCTCATGACGTCGTCGGCGGAGGACACGGTGTTGATGGTGTCGGTGGGGTCCTGCTCCTCCCCGTCGGGGCCGGCGTAGCCGGTGCCGATGCGGATGGAGCCGACGTTGCCGGCGAGCACGTTGACGGAGTTGCCCTCGCCGCTGCCGAAGTCGGTGAAGCCCGAGCCGGCGCCGGTGCGGTACGCGCCCAGCGTGGTCGTGGCCATGCCGGTGACGGTGATGGTGTAGGCGGAGTTGCCCACGCCGGTGTCGTTGGCCTGCGGGTCGGAGACGACCAGGTAGTACGCGCCGGGCGCCGTCGGGCGCCAACGCAGCACGGACGCCGTGAACCGTCCCGATGTGATCGGCAGTTCCGGCGCGGCGAGGGTTCGCCCGTCCTGATCCACGATGCGGAAGTAGGGCGAGGTGGCGGCCAGGCCGTTGGCGCCCTCGATGACGATGTCCTGCGTGCCGTCGACCGCGAACCCGTAGACGTCGGCCGCGTCCTCGCCGTTGAGCGGGTCCTGGCCCGAGAGTTCGCCCTGGATGCGCACGCCCGAGGAGATCGAGCCGATCCACTCGCTGGTGAGCTGCGAGTCGTTGCGGAAGGTGCTGAGCCCGAAGATGGTGTACTGGTCGAAGGGGCGGAAGAGATCGGTGGGGTTGCGCGTGCCCAGGAGGGTGTTCGCGCCGAGGTGGTCGATGATGAGGTCGCGGACCTCGACCGTGGTGGTGATGCCCTCGATCCACTCGCGCTCGTAGTAGGTGAACACGTCGCGCGCCGGGCGCGAGATCGGGTTGTTGATGTCGCCGATGACGGTGATATCGGCCAGCCCGCGGCCGGCCGCCGCGATCGTCCCGGCGGTGCGCCCGACGATGACCTGCGAGCCGGTCTTGTTGTTCTGATCGACCGTTTCGCCGGGCGTCGGGGTGAAGTCGGGGTCGGGCGACCACTGCCCGAGATCGGAGCCGACGTAGAGCGAGCCGAGGTCGCCCTCGACGGTGAGCGAACCGACGAGATACCCGATGTTGATCTTGTCGGCGCTGCCGGCGATACGCGACGCGCCGTGCACGATGCCATGGATCGAGATGCTGCCGATCGACCCGTTCTCGACGAAGATGCCCTGCGTGGCCTCGTTGAACCCGGTGGTGACGGGGGTCGCGGCGGCGGGGGTGTACGGGCTGGCGCCGGGGGCGCGGCTGCGGACGAAGGGCGAGCCGATGACCAGCGAGCCCGGCCCGGGGGGCAGGCCCGTCACGGTGACGTTCCCGTTCTGGACGCGGAAGGCATAGCCGAAGCCGGCCGCCTCGAAATCGTCGTAGATTCCCTGGATGTCGTCGGTGATGGTGAAGGCGAACTGGCCGTCGAAGTCGTACGCGTCGTCGGGGCGCTCGGTCGCGGACTGGATCTCGCCGCCCCACATCGTGACGGTCGTGCGCGCGTCGCTGTTCAGGACGCGGATGCGTCCGATGCCGACGTTGAAGTTGGGGATGCCGTTGCCGTCGGGATCAACGAAGGGGAGGGTTCCGCCCTGCGGAACGCCCAGCCCGAGCGTGGCGCGCATGTCCGTGCCGTAGAGGTCCTCAACCACGACCTGCGTGCCGACGGGCCCGGAGATCGCGATGGTGGCGCCGAAGATCGAGTCGGCGATAACCTGGACGTTGTTCGCCGCGGGGATCGTGAACGTCACGGGGTCGATGCGGAAGGCGGGGTTGCCGCCCACGGCGGTGATGACCTCGAAGCGCACCGTGTCGAAGCCGGCGGTGCCCTGCGGGGTGACGAAGGTGTACTCGCCCACGCCCAGCGCCGGGTTCGCGCCGGTGATGAGCGCCTGCAGGGCCGCGCCCTGGAAGGTCGCGATCACCTGGTTGTTGCTGATGAGCGTGGCGCGGAAGTTGGCGGGCAAGAGGCCCGTGTTGTCCGTCGGCCCGTCGGGAACGACCTCGATGGTCGCCTGCGTCGCCTGGATGCGGAAGGCGGGGTTCTCCGAGTCGTTCCAGAGTTCGAAGGCGAAGAACTCGCCGACGTTGTTCGGCGCGGCCCGCAGCCAGCGGTCCTGGGCGTCGGTCCCGCCGGGCTGGATCGCGAAGTCCGACGCGGGCGCGATGCCGTGCAGCGCGCGGATGCCGGAATCGAGGAAGAACTGCCCGCTGGGGACGGCGCCGGCGTTCTCGTCGTCGAAGGGCTCGGCGCGCGTGGTCGGCTGCTGCGTCTGGGGCTCGGCGTTCGTGGCCAGGTGCGGGAGCACGTACCCGAACGACTGCGACGCGTACCCGATGCCCGTCGCGGGGTCCACGTTGTCCGCGGTGATCGTGAGCGAGAACAGCAGCTCACGGCGCTCGAGCTGTTCGGCGCTGATGCGCTCGCTCAGACCCGCCGCCGACGCCAGCCGTCCCGCCAGTCGCGAGAGCACGCTCGGGCGGGTGGTCTGACGTGAGCGTTCCGAACGATCCACGCGGATGGTGCGATCCATGGCGACTCCTGCTCGTTGTCCGGCCTGCCGGACTTCCTTCCCTGATCTCACCGATGCACACACGCGCCTCGCGGCACCTTGGGGTCCCGTGCTCGGCTTGCGTGCGCCCCGGCGCCCCGACGCTCGCGCGTCAGGCGCCGCTGTTCCCGGCGCCTCGCGACGCCGCGGAACCCGCCCCTCGGGGCTTCGCGCCCGCGGGGCGTCTTACCCCGCCGGACCTGCACATCCTACAGACCCGCTCGCTCGCGCTCAACAGGCCCGGGGCCCGCTTCTTGCCGCCCGTGCGCCGGGGGAGCGAGCAAATAGGGTTCTGTTCGGTACGAGCGGCCGCGCGGGGCTCGCGCGCCGCAGGTTGCCCGGTTCCGGCGCTCCGCCTGTACGCAGCGCGCGGCCCACGGTTGCCCGACCGGGAAATCATCGGACCATGCGCCGGTAAATCCGCGCCAAACTCGAAAAGCCACACCGATTCGTCCGAACCTCTACTGTCCGCTGCACGCGCATGACCGCTCCACTTTCCATCCCCGGGTTTCCCCTCTACGCCCTGATCCTGGCGGGCGGGGTTGTGGCCGGGCTGCTGCTTCTGATCCGGGGCGGGGCGCTGCTGCGTCCGGCGCTGGGGGTTGCGGGCGTCGCGGGCGGGGTGGCGCTCGGGCTGGCGGCCGCCCCGGGCTGGAATGACGCCCACCTCGGCGGGCTGCCCGTGTCCGCGCTTCTGCCGCTGGTGGGGGGGCTGATCGGCGGGGCGATCGCGCTCGCGGTGTTCCGCCTCGCCATCGCGTGCGGCGGGGCGGTCGTCTTCGGCGCCCTGGGGGCGCTCGGCGCGGTGATCTACCTGGCGGCGTCGAACGGCACGATCGTCCGGCCTCCCGCCCCCGAGTCGCTCGTCATCGACGGGTCGATCCCGCCCGCGCTCGACAGCGCCGGCGCGCTGCTGACGGGCGAGACCGGCCGGTTCGCGCTGCTCGCGGCCCGCGATGGGGCCGCGTCGTGGTGGGCGGACCTGGCATCGCCCACGCGCGAGACGCTCGCGCTCGGGGCCGCGTTCGGCGCGCTTGTCGGCCTGCTGGGCGGATCGCTCGCGCCGCAGCGCATGGGGGGCGTGGTGACGGGCCTGCTCGGCGCGGGGATCGTGCTCGCGTCGGCCGTCACGCTCATGTCAGAACTCGGCGCACCCCTCCCGACGGGGCTCTCGCCCGCCGCGTGGCTCGGGGCGTGGGGCGCGCTGGGCTTGCTGGGCGTGTCGCTGCAGTGGTCGACGGGCCGGGTGCGACCGTCGCCGAGCGTCTAGCGACGGGCGCGGAGCCTGATTTGACGCGGATCGAACCGGAACTCAGCCGGACTGGAACGCAGCCGAGCCGAAACTGCGTCGAACCGGAACCGGCTCGCACGGGTGCATGAACGCGCGAATGCGGATCGTCCCAGACGTCGGGCGAGCGATCAGTGCCCGTCCGCGTCGGGCGTCGCGCTGCGCGGATCGTTGACGGGCACCGGCGCGACGTCGTCGCCGAGCGCGTCGGAGGTTTCCACGCGGGGCGGGACGGCCATCTTCGTCGTCGCGGCCTGCGATGACGCCCGCATGAGCGGGCCGCCGAGCACGGAGAGCACCAGCACGCCGCCCGCCGAGATCGCACCCGCGATGGTGCGCGCCCGGAACGGCGCCACCCGCACGGGCTCGGCGCCGTCTTCGGGCTGCTCGAGCAGCGGCGTGAACGCGAGTCGCAGGTAGTAGTACGCGCCGATCGCGGAGTTGACGCCGAGGATCACCACGAGCGCGATCTCGTTGGCGGCGATCCCGGCGGTGAACAGCGGGAGCTTGCCGAAGAAGCCCAGCAGCGGGGGCAACCCGAGCAGGCTGAGACTGCAGACGACAAACGTCCAGCCGTGCAGCGGGCGCGCGGCGCAGAGCCCGCGGAGGTCGTCGTAGGTCTCGACCTCGCCGGGCTCGCCCGAGGCGTCGCGGTCGCGCTCCAGGGCCGCCAGCACCGCGAACGCGCCGGTGTTCATGACCCCGTACGCCGCGATGTAGAAGAGCACGGCCCCGACGCCGTTGCGGGTGAAGGTCTCGCCCACGGGCCCGGCGACGACGCCGACGAGCATGTACCCGCTGTGCGCGATCGAGGAGTACGCGAGGACACGCTTGATGTTCTTCTGGAGCACGGCGAGGACGTTGCCCACGGTCATCGTGAGCGCCGCCATGACCCAGAGCGTCAGGCGGAGCACCTCGGGCAGTTGCGTGCCCCCGCCGCCGCGTGCGGGCGCCGGCGCCGCGCTTGATAGCGGCGAGTTCACGCCCAGCGCATCGCCCCCGAAGCGCCAGCCGACGGCCGCGCAGACCAGGAGCAGGGCGATGAACCCGGCGGCCTTGGGCACGAAGGCGAGGAACCCCGAGACCTGCGGGGCCGCGCCCTCGTAGACGTCGGGGGTGTAGTAGTGCATCGGGACGGCGGCGATCTTGAACGCAAGCCCGACGACGGCGAGGAGGATGCCCGCGAGCGAGATGGGGCCGACGCCCTGGTCGCGCCACGCCGCGGCGATCTCGTTGAGGTTCGTCGACCCGGTCCCGCCGTAGATGAGCGCGAAGCCGTAGAGGAAGACGGCGGCGCCGAGCGCGCCGAGGAAGAAGTACTTGACGCCGGCCTCGCGCGAGCGGTTGCGCGAGGTCGAGACCGCGACCATGATGTACGTCGGCAGGCTGGTGAGCTCGAGCGCCAGGAAGAGCCAGATGAGGTCGTCGGCCGACGCGGTGAGCATCAGCCCGGTGAGCGAGAACAGGAAGAAGGCGTAGAACTCCGCCCGGTTGCTGCGGAGCGGATCGAACGTGCGGGTTCCCGCGGCGATCGACTCTTCGTCGCGCCGGTCGACGGTGCCCGCCATCGTGAGCAGCAGCAGCAGGCCCACGCCGGCGATGACGACCTTCATGAACGGCGCGAGGTTCGGCAGCAGCACCTGCCCGGCCTCGGGTGTGAGGCCATGATCAAAGACGATGCCCGTGATCGGGCACGACGCTTCGCCCGGGCGGGGCGTGCTGACGAGCGCGAGGAACCCGGCGACGATGAGCGACACCGCCGCGACGCTCGCCGAGGCCTTGCGCGTGCGGAGCGTGCGCGACAGCCCCAGCACCATGACCACGCACGTGCCCGCGAAGAGCGCCATCTCGGGGTACAGGAACGCCAGGCGGTCGGTCATGGCGTCGCCTCCTGGGCACGGGCGTCCTGCGGCTGCGCGGCGGCTCGGCGGATGGTGTCCTGCGGCTCGCGCAGCTCGTTCTCGTAGATCGCGACGGTGCGTTCGATCGGGGGCTGGAGCGTGTCAAGCAGCGGCTTGGGGTACAGGCCCAGCAGCAGGCACAGGGCCGCGAGCGGGAGGAGCAGCCCGATCTCGCGCGAGGTGAGATCGCGCGGGAGCCCGGTGTGCGCGTGGTCGGTCCCGTGTCCAGGCCCGTGCGCGGGCCCGGCGTGGGCCGCGTCACCCGCGTGCGTGCCGGATGGGCCATGCGTGCCGCCCGCGGCGTGCGCGCCATCTGCGGCGTGCGCGCTGTGGTGCGCGTGCCCCTTGGGCAGCACCAGCGGGCCCCACACGACGCGTCCGAGCATGTAGAGCAGGTACATCGCCGCGACGATCATGCCGACGCCCGCGATGGCGGCGAACCAGGGGCCCAGGTCGCCGGGCGTGGCGCCCACGGGCGTGCCGAGCGAGCCCCACAGGCCCGAGCCCCAGGCGCTGCTGGCCTGGAAGGCGCCCAGCAGGCACAGGAACTCGCTCACGAAGCCGTTGAGCCCGGGCAGGCCGACGCTCGCCATCACGAAGAAGACCATGAACGTGGACCACACGGGCATGTACGCGCCCAGCCCGCCGATCTCCTTCATGGAGCGCGTGTGCAGGCGTTCGTACATCATGCCGATGAGCAGGAAGAGCGCCCCGGTCGAGAGCCCGTGGTTGATCATGTAGAGCACGGACCCGGTGATGCCCGCGTTGTTGAGGGCGAAGAGCCCGAGCACGCAGAAGCCCAGGTGCGCCACCGACGAGTACGCGACGAGCTTCTTGACGTCGGTCTGCACCCAGCAGATGAGCCCGGCGTACAGGATGCCGACGATGCACAGCACCGCGATGAGCGGGGCGTACTGCAGCACCGCGACGGGCGTGAAGGGCAGCACGAACCGGAAGAGCGCGTACGTGCCCAGCTTCAGCAGCACGCCCGCGAGGATCACGCTGCCCGCCGTGGGCGCCTCGGTGTGCGCCAGGGGGAGCCAGGTGTGCACCGGGAACAACGGGACCTTGACCGCGAACCCCGCCAGCAGCGCCAGCATGACCAGCGCCTGCTCGCGCGGGCTCATGGCCCGGGCCGCCGCCTCGAGCGTGGCGATGTCGAACGTCCACCCGGCGGCCTTGCCCCCGCTGGTGGTGGTCGCGAACCACGCGACGTACAACAGCCCCGCGAGCGCGATGACCGAGCCGGTGAACGTGTACAAGAAGAACTTGACCGCCGCCTTGCGCCGGTTGGTCGAGCCGTACAGCGAGATCAGCACGAACATCGGCACGAGCGTGAACTCGAAGCAGACGTAGAAGAGGATGATGTCGCGTGCGCAGAAGACGCCGGTCATCGCCGCCTGCAGCACGAGGAGCCAGGCGTAGTAGGTCCGCACGCGTTCGGTGATGGCCGTCCACGAGCACAGCACGCAGATCGGGCCCAGCAGCACCGTCAGCAGCACGAGCAGCAGCGCGACCGAATCAACGCCCAGCGAGACCTTGAGCCCCAGTTCGCCCATCCAGGTCAGGGGCCTCTCGCTCCCGAACTGGAACCGGGCCGCGTAGCCCCAGTCGAACGACACCGCCGCGTACGCCCCGAGCACGATCGCGACGAGCGTGCCCGCCAGGGCGATGGTCTTCGCCCGCGCCTCGGGCGCCCAGATCACCACCGCGGCGAACAGCAGCGGGACAACGATGAGTGCGCCCAGTATCACGGCGTGCCTCCCGCGTGGCGCGCCCAAGACGCCCCGCCCGGACTACCCGTGTTGTTCCGCGTGTCTCGCATCACGTCGCCACCAGCAGCACGATGAGCAGGAGCCCGGCGAGCCCGCCGGCCATCCACAGGGCGTAGCCGTGCAGCTCGCCGCTCTGCGACGGGCGGAGCGTGCGCCCCGTCGCGCCCGGGGCCGCCCCGAACGCGTTGACCAGCCCGTCCACGATCCACTGGTCCACGAAGTGGAAGACGTGCGCGAAGGCCCGCAGCGGGCGCACGAGCACGAAGTCGTAGATCTCGTCGACGTACCACTTGTTCCGCGCCAGGCCGACGATCTTGCCGAGATAGGGCACGATCGCGTCGGCGCGGCTGGTCTCCGCCTTCGTGCGGCTGCCCAGGAACAGACCCTGCCAGCCCTTGGGCCCGTGCAGGTACGCCGCGATCGCCATCCCGACCGCCCCGACCAGCGCGGAGATCACGTACATCGCGCTGTGGTTCGTGATGCCCAGGAAGTTGAACTCGTGGTGCTCGGGGTGGTAGCGCGCCGACGACGAATCCACCATGAGGGCGGCCCAGCCGCCGTGCGCGCCCATGAAGTACGGGATCGCCGCCAGGATCGTGAACACCGCGCCCAGCCCGATCGCGATCTTCATCGCCATGCCCGGCGGGTGCGGGTCGAACTCCTCGGTCGTCGGGTCGAAGTCCACGCGCGTGCGCGCGTGGTGCGCCGATCCATGATGCCCGTGCCCATGCCCATGCCCGTGCCCGTGCCCGTGCCCGTGCTCGTGCTCGCCCTTGGGGTGGCGTCCCAGGTCAAGCAGATCCGCGTCGTCGCCGGGGGTGAACTCCTTGGGCCCGACGTACACGCGGAAGTAGGTCCGGAACGTGTAGTACGCGGTCATCCCCGCGGTGATGAGCAGGATCCACGCGACGCCCGAGGCGCCCCACACGGCGGTGCCGGGCGTGGTGAAGCCCTGCGCGAGGATCATGTCCTTGGAGAAGAACCCCGCGGTGCCGGGCACGCCGCTGAGATTGATGGAGCCGATGAGCATCGCCAGCCCGACGAGCCCGAAGCCCTTCATCCACGCGACGCCCGACATCCGCCGCAGGTCGAGCTGCCCGCCGAAGCCGTGCATCACGGCGCCGACGCCCAGGAAGAGCGTCGCCTTGAAGAACGCGTGCGTGAACGTGTGGTACGCGGCGCCCTGCGGCGTGAGCAGCCCGAGCCCCGCGAACATGAACCCGAGCTGCGAGATGGTGGAATAGCCCATCACGCGCTTGATGTCGAAGATCGCCATCTCGATGGTGGCGGCCCAGAACGCCGTCAGCGCCCCCGCCCACGCCACGAACGAGAGCGCCATCTTGGCCTCGTCCGCCGCGAACAGCGGGTACATGCGGGCGATCAGGAACACCCCGGCGGTCACCATCGTCGCCGCGTGGATGAGCGCCGACACCGGCGTGGGGCCTTCCATCGCGTCCGGCAGCCACACGTAGAAGAGGATCTGCGCCGACTTGCCGAACGCGCCGATGGCGAAGAAGAACGGGATGACCTGGACGACCCACGTCCCGGCGATCGGCTGCCCGGAGGCGTCGACCCCGCGCCCGATCATGGCGAACAGCTCGTCGAGCTGCAGCGTGCCGAAGACCAGGTACGTGGACATGATGCCCAGGACGAAGCCGAGGTCGCCGATGCGGTTGACGATGAACGCCTTCTTCGCCGCCGCCACCGCCGCGGGCTTCGTGTAGAAGTACCCGATCAGCAGGTAGGAGCACAGCCCGACGCCCTCCCAGCCGAGGAACGTGAGCAGCAGGTTGTCGCCCATCACCAGGCACGACATCGAGAAGACGAAGAGGTTGAACGACGCGAAGAAGCGGCAGTAGCCCGGGCCGACGTCGTGCACCATGTACTCGGCGGCGTAGAGCCCGATGAGGGCCGCCAGCCCGGTGACGAAGAGCATCCACAGCAGCGTGAGCGAATCAACGTAGAACGAGAAGTCGGCGATGATGCTGTGCTGGAGCGACTTGCCCGATCCGTCGCCCGCGTTCCACGAGAAGTTGATCCAGTCGAACAGGTGCGCCGTCTTGGGCGTGCCGTCGTGCCCCAGGTAGACCGTCAGCACGACCGCGAAGCACGCCGCCAGCGACCCGACGCTGAGCCAGGCGGGCAGCCGCGACCGGTTGCCCAGGGCCGCGAGCACCCCGCACAGCGCCGTCGCGGCGAGCGTGATGATGGGGATGAGCCGGATCAGCCCGGCGCCGGCGACGGCCCTGGGAATCCCGTGCGCGTACGCGTCGGCGTGCCCGGCCTCGGGCGGCGCCGCCACGCTCGCGAGCGTCAGAATGTCCGCCAATGCCTGCACCACGCACCCCCGACGCCCCGGCGCTCGCCCGGGCGGCCAAAGCTAGCCCTTCATCTCCCGCCACTCGTCCGCGTTCAGCGATTCCTTCCGGCGGAACAGCAGCACCACGAGCGCCAGCGCCATGGCGGCCTCGGCCGCCGCGACCGTCAGTATGAAGATCACGAACGTCTGCCCGGTAAAGTCCAGGTAGTACCGCCCGAACGCCACCAGCGCGATCCCGGCCGCCTGGAACATCAGTTCTGTGCACAGGAACATGATGATCAGGTTCCGACGCGTCAGGAACCCGATCAGCCCCAGCACGAACATGATCGCCGACACCGCCAGGTAGTGCGCCAGCGTCACGCCCGCCATCAGGTCCGGGTACCCGCTCTGCGCCAGCATGTTCGTCACGCGCCACCCCCGTCCGGCGGCATCAGCCCCAGCCGGTGCGCCTGCGATCGCTTCGCTTCCTCATCCAACTGCACCTGCTTGCGGCTCAGCACCACCGCGCCCAGCATCGCCATCAGCAGGATCACGCCCGCGATCTCGATCGTGCCCGGGTGGTCGCGCAGCAGGTTGAACCCCAGCGCCTCCACGTTCGTCGTCCGCAGCGACTCGGGCCAGTCCTTGCGCTCGATCCGCTCCAGCGTCTCGTTCACCACGATCGTCCCGCCGAACGAGTCGATCGCGACCGTCTGCCCGTCTTTCAGCTTCCCCGCGGCCCGCAACGCCCGCTCGGCCTTCACCGGCATCTGCTCGAGCACCACGTCGTTGATCGGTGGCTTCGGGGCCGGCAGCCCGGGGACTCCCTTGAACATCATCCCCGTGAGCAGGGCGAGCAGGATGAACCCGGCGACGGTCGCGGCGACCGGCTCGCGGGCCGTCGTGTCGTACTCGCGCAGCACTTCCACCTCGTCCTCGTGCGGGGCCTGCGAGGCGAGCATGATGACGAACAGGTACGTGATGAGGATGGCGCCCGCGTAGACGATGACCAGCGCGAAGGCCATGAACTCCGCCGAGAGCAGCAGGAACAGCCCCGCCGACGCCAGCACCGTCAGGATGAAGTACAACGCCGCGTACACCGGGCGCGGGTGCGTGATGACGCGGAGAGCGCTGCCAAGTGCAATGAACGCAAAGACATAGAAGTAGATGCTCGCGTGGTGCTCGCCCCCGACGATCGCCAGCACCAGCATCGCGGCCCCGCCGACGGTCGCCGCCAGAAGGGCGCCCAAGATCTGCGGCAGACGCCCGCCCCGCGGGAGCGCAAGGCACACGCCCGCGCCGCCCACGACGCACAACGCATAGATCAGCAGAGGATGGACGATCGAGTTCACGCGAGGTTTCTGATCCGTCCCGGCCTGCCCGGAAGAGCCGAGAGGATAGATCGGGCCCGCCCCGGCTTCAACCGGCGCGAGCTGTCGCCTCCGTGTCGTCCCGGACGAGCCCCGCACGAACGGGTGCGAGCGACGGCAGGGGGTTCGCGTCGTTCGCGCGTTGCGTTTCCGCGCCGGGCCGACGTCCGTCTAGGATGGCCCGATGCCCGGATCGCACGACCACGCCGCCGCGACGGCCGCGCACGCCGCACAGCCGTCGCGCGGGGCCCCGCGCGTCGGCGCATTCCTGCAGTCGCTGCCGAACCTCCTCACCTGCCTCCGCCTCGTCATCGCCGCCGGCTTCTTCGTCCTGCTCGCGACCTGGACCTACCCCATCCGCGAGTTGGTCGTCTCGCCCCGGCACCCGGTGTCGGCGTATCTCGTGGCGGCGGCCCTCTTCGGCCTGGCCGCGCTCACCGACGCGATCGACGGCCCGCTCGCCCGACGCTGGAACGTCGTCAGCGTTTTCGGGCGCGTCATGGACCCCTTCGCCGACAAGGTCCTCGTCGTCGGCGCCTTCATCATGCTCGCCGGCCCGCGGTTCGCCGTCGAAGAGCCCGGGCGCCCCTACTTCCAGGTCAGCGGCGTCGAGCCGTGGATGGTCGTCATCATCCTCGGGCGCGAACTGCTGGTGACGAGCATCCGCGCGGTGGCCGAATCCGCGGGCAAGGACTTTTCCGCCGACTGGTCCGGCAAACTCAAGATGATCCTGCAGGCCTGCGTCATCCCCTTCATCCTCGTCATGCTGGGCGTGACCGAGGTGAAGAAGGGCACCGCCGGGCGGCTGGCCATCGACATCGCCGTCTGGACCACGCTTATCGCGACGATCGTCAGCGCCGTTCCCTACATCGTCCGCGCCAGGAAAGTGCTCGGGTAGCGCACCGCCTTACGCGGCGAGCCAGGTGACCAGGCCGTAGATCGCTTCGATGCCGCCGAAGAGGATGGCGCCCCAGGCGAGGATGCCGCCGTTGCCGCCGCTGGAGGCCATGATGGTGATGACGGTGAACGCAATGCCGCCGACGCACCAGCACATGCCGATGACGACGTGCCGCTTGGCCTTGCGACGCTTTTCGGCGCGGTACTCGGGCGTTGTCTTGTATTGATCGACCTGGCGCGCGACGTCGGCGACGAGCAGCGTGGCGTTCTGCTCGGGCATGCCCGACTTCACGAGTTGCTTCACGACGCTCGACTGGCTCTTTCCGCTGAGCAGCGCCTGCGAGATCGCGCCGATGACCTGCTGCGCCTGCTGCTCGGGCGTGGGCGGTGCGGGGGGCGTGGTCGGGGCGGGCGGGGTGGTGGCCATGGCGAGCATCTCCGAGTCGCCGCAGATTACCCGGCGCGCGGGCGAGCCCGCAAGGTGCGGGCGCTCAGAGCGTGCGAAGAAATGAGGGCTCTCGCCCGGCGGTCCGGGGGATGATGACCAGCGGCTAGCGGACCGGTCCGGGGGGCACCCCGCCGCGCACGCCGTTCAAGCCGTGACGTGTGTTACAACCCGCCGGCCTGGCCGCGCAGCAACGCGGCCATCGCACGCAGTGCCGCACCCCGGTGGCTCCGCGCATTCTTCTCCTCCGCCGTCAACTCCGCGCTCGTCCGCGTGTACTCCGGCCCCACCAGAAAGACCGGGTCGTACCCAAACCCACCGCCGCCCCGCGGCACGTCCGGCGGCACGCCCATGCGACCCTCGAACGTACCCGACGTTACAAAGAGCACCCGGGGTTTGGCTCCTCGAGGCGCGGGCCCTGAATGGCCCGCCGAAGGCAGCGTCGCAGACGCCAGCACCATGACGCACCGGAAGCGCGCGGTGCGTGCCCGCGGGGGCACGCCATCCAACTCTTGCAGCACGCGTTCGATGTTGGCCGCGTCGCGCTGCGCACGCGTCGCGCCGGTCTCGCGCCCGTCGGTCGAGTAGTGCGAGGAGATGACCCCGGGCCGCCCGCCCAGCGCGTCGATCTCCAGCCCTGAGTCGTCGGCGAGCACGAGCCGCCCCGTCGCCGCGGCGTAGGCCTCCGCCTTGATCCGCGCGTTCTCCTCAAAGGTCGCGCCGGTCTCGGCGGGCTCGGGGAACGGCGCCCCGGGCACATCGTCCAGCCCCAGCACGGTGATCACGCGCCCGCGTTCGTCCGACGCGCCGGCCAGCAACGCGCGG
This sequence comes from Planctomycetota bacterium, assembly GCA_033763975.1. Classification (NCBI taxonomy): domain Bacteria; kingdom Pseudomonadati; phylum Planctomycetota; species Planctomycetota bacterium. Next base: position 124,022 of record JANRJM010000014.1, on the reverse strand, counting down.
ATCTCCGCGACCTTGCCGGGGTTCGTGCTCGCGACGACCAACTCCATGGCCCCGAGCGTAGAGGGCGAGGAGACGCGTCGCACCGGCGCGCACGGGCCGTCGCGCAAGGGCCGGCGCGTCGAGCGCGGGGCGTCGTCCTACCGTCGCGCGATGAACGATCGCCAGGCCATCGCGCGACTCGCCGCCGCCGCCCTGCGCGGGGGCGAGCTGCCCGCGTGCTTCGTGGGGTTCGACGGATTCGTGGACTCGATCACGCGACTGGTCGCGACGCGCCGGTCCTCTCGCGCGGACGACTTCGAGGCGTTGCGGACGATCCCGGAGTTTGCGGCCCGGTGCGCCGCCGCCGCCGGACGCAGCACGAACATCGAGCGCGTCACGCTCGAGGACCGCTTCGGGGGCAACGGCCCGCTCATGGCGAACGCGCTGATGGCGCTGGGCGCGCCGGTGTCGTTCGTCGGCGCGATCGGCGTCGAGGGCGACCCGGGCGCGATCGACCCGGTGTTCGCGCCGTTCGCGGCCCGGTGTGCGCGCTGCGTGCCGATCGCCCGCCCGGGGCACACGCTCTGCCTGGAGTTCGACGACGGTAAGGTGATGATGAACGACACGAGCCGCGTGCAGGACGTGACGTGGCCTCGGATCGTGGAGCGCGTGGGGATCGACCGCCTGCGCGCGTTTGTCGGCGGCGCATCGGTGATCGGCGTGGTGAACTGGTCGCTCCTGGGCGGGGTCGAGGGCATCTGGGACGGCCTTCGCACGCAGGTGCTGGGCCCGGCGGGCGACGGGCGCGAACGGCGCGTGTTCATCGACCTGTCGGACCCGGCCAAGCGCGTGGACGACGACATCCGCCGCGCCATGCGAGTGCTTCGGGAGTTGGAGGACACGCCCGGGGTGTCCGTCACCCTGGGGCTGAACCTGGCCGAGGCCGAGCGCCTCGCCGCTGTGTTCTCCGTCCGCTCCGACGCGCTCTCGCCGGCGTCGCGACGCCTGCCGGCGCTGGCGTCGGACCTGCGGGCGGCGTTGGGGTTCGACGCGGTGATCGTGCACCCGCGCGAGGGCGCCGCCGGCGCGTGGCGGGGCGAGGTCGCGTGGTTCGACGGGCCCTTCACGCGCGCGCCGGTGCTCTCGACCGGCGCGGGGGACCATTTCAACGCGGGTGTCGCCGCCGGGCAGGCGATGGGCCTGGGTCTGGCGGCGTGCCTGGCCCTGGGCTGCGCGACGAGCGGGGCGTACGTCCGGGACGGCGAGAGCCCCTCTCGAGACCGGGTGGCGGGCCTGCTCGACAACCTCCCGCCCCCGGACGATCGCCCGCGCGGCGAATCCGGCGGCGCATAGAGTGAGGCGATGGCTCTCGACCTTCTGCGTCAACTGGGCATCGCCGATGACCCCCGCTTGGCCGCGGGAGGGGCGGGCGTGCACGTTACGAACCCGGCGACCGGCGAGCGGATCGCCACGGTGCGCCTCGACGACGAGGCGGCGTACGAGGCCGCCGTCGGACGCGCCACCGAGGCTTTCCCGAAGTGGCGGAACGTGCCGGCGCCGGTGCGCGGGCAGATCGTGCGTGAGATCGGCGACGAGTTCCGTGCGCACAAGGCCGCCCTGGGCGCGCTTGTCTCGCTCGAGGTCGGCAAGATCCTGCAGGAAGGGCTGGGCGAGGTGCAGGAGACGGTCGACATCGCGGACTTCGCGGTGGGGCTCTCCCGCCAGTTGTACGGGCTGACGATGCCCAGCGAGCGCCCGAGCCACCGGCTGATGGAGCAGTGGCACCCGCTGGGGCCCATCGGCGTCATCTCGGCGTTCAACTTCCCCAACGCCGTCTGGGCGTGGAACGCCATGCTCGCGGCGGTCTGCGGCGACACCGTGGTCTGGAAGCCCAGCCTGCTCGCCCCGCTTACGGCCATCGCGACCAACGCCATCGCCGATCGTGTGGCCCGGCGCCACGGGCATCCGGGCGTGTTCGAGCTCGTCATCGGCACCGACCCGGTGATCGGCGAGCGCCTCGTCGCCGACCGGCGTCTGCCGCTCATCTCCGCCACGGGCTCCACCCGCATGGGCAAGCGCGTCGGGCAGGTCGTCGCCGAGCGCCTGGGCCGCTGCCTCCTGGAGTTGGGCGGGAACAACGCGGCGATCGTGGACGCCTCCGCCGACCTCAACCTCGCGATCCCCGCCATCGTGTTCGCCGCCGTCGGCACCGCGGGGCAGCGCTGCACGACGACGCGCCGCCTCATCGTGCACGAGTCGATCGCCGACGAGGTGTGCGCCCGCCTGGTCGCGGCGTACAAGACGATCCGGCTGGGCGACCCCCTGAAGGAAGGCACGCTCGTCGGCCCGCTCATCAACGCGCACGCCGTCGAGATGTTCCTCAACGCCATCGTCGCGGCCACAACCCAGGGCGGGCGCGTGCTCTGCGGCGGCACGCGCGCCGACGTGGGCCTGGGGGGCAACTTCGTGGCGCCGGCCATCGTCCGTGCGCCCGCGAGCAACCTGCTCCCGATCTCGCGCGAGGAGACGTTCGCGCCCATCCTCTACGTCTTCACGTTCAAGGCGATCGAGCAGGCCATCGCGCTCCAGAACGACGTGCCCCAGGGCCTGTCGTCCGCCATCTTCACCGACAGCGTGCGCAGCGCCGAGCGGTTCCTGTCGGCCTCGGGCAGCGACTGCGGCATCGCCAACGTCAACGCCGGGACCAGCGGCGCGGAGATCGGCGGGGCCTTCGGGGGCGAGAAGGAAACCGGCGGCGGGCGCGAGTCGGGCAGCGACTCGTGGAAGGCGTACATGCGCCGCCAGACGAATACTGTGAACTTCGGGACCGAGCTCAAACTCGCACAGGGGATCCGCTTTGACTGAAACTTCCCAACCCGGGGTGCACGACCACGCGGGCGGGACCGACCGCCTCGCCTTGGAGGCCGTTGCGCCGATCCAGTCGGGCATGATCGTGGGCCTGGGCACGGGGCGCACGGCCAACCGCGCGATCCGCGCCCTCGCCCGGCGCGTGCGCGACGAGAAGCTCGACATCGACTGCGTGTGCTCCAGCCTCGCGTCCGAGTCGCTCGCCAAGGAGCTCGGGCTCCCGCTGGTCTCGTTCAACGAGATCGAGGCGCTCGACTACACGTTCGACGGCGCGGACGAGGTCGATCACCAGCTCCGCATGCTCAAGGGCGGGCACGGCGCCATCACGCGCCAGCGCCTGCTGGCCGCCGTCTCGCGCCGCTGCGTGTATCTCGCGAGCGAAGAGAAGCTCGTGCAGCGCCTGGGCACGCGGGCGCTGCTCGCGGTCACGATCATCCCCTTCGGCATCGCCAGCACCCGCAACCGCCTGCGCGAGATGGGCCTCTCGGGCGTGCTCCGGCGCACGCTCGACGGCGAGGTCTTCGTCTCCGACGGCGGGGGCGTGGTGTTCGACATGCGATTCTCCGAGGCCGCCGACGTCGAGCAGCTCTCGCTCGCCCTCGACCACGTCCCGGGCGTGGTGGACCATGGGTTCTTCCTGACCGAGGCCGACGAGGTGTTCATCGAGGGCAAGAAGGGCGACATCCGGGTGCTGACCCCGCCCGCCCAGTAGCCTCGCGCAGTAGACTGGCGCGGGCAGGCCTCCCCTCTCGGCGTTCGCGGGCGGGCGGCGTGCCGCGCCGCTCGCTGTCGGAGGCCGCCATGTCCGGACCGCAACTCCCCGGCCCATCCTCGCCCGACCCCGTCTCCCGCCGCCGGTTCATGCAGGCGTCCGCCGTCATCGCCGGGGCCGCCGCCATCGGCACGCTCCCCGCGTTCGGCGCCGCCCCGGCCCGGCGCGCCTCGCGCCTGCGGATCGGCGTCATCGGCTGCGGCGGGCGCGGCACCGGCGCCGCCCAGAACGCGCTCGAGGCCTCGCCCGATACCGAGATCGTCGCGATCGGCGACGTCCTGAAAGAGCGCGTGGACTCCTGCCGCTCGTCGCTCACGAAGCTCGAGGGCAACTTGTCCGAACGCGTCCGCCTCTCGGACGCCACGTGCTTCACCGGGTGGGACGCGTACCGCCAGGTGATCGACGCGGGCGTGGACTCGGTCATCCTCGCGACGCCCCCGGGCTTCCGCCCGGCGCACTACGCGTACGCGATCGAGAAGCGCAAGCACGTGTTCATGGAGAAGCCCGTCGCGGTCGACCCCGTGGGCGTGCGCAAGGTGATCGAGGCAAGCCGCGCCGCCGAGGCGCACGGGCTGTGCGTCGTCGCCGGCACCCAGCGCCGGCACCAGGCGTGCTATCTCGCGGCGATCGAACGCATCCGCCGGGGCGACATCGGCGAGGTCCGCAGCGCCCAGTGCTACTGGATGCAGGGCGGCCTGTGGATGCACACCCGCCGCCCCGAGTGGTCCGACGCCGAGTGGCAACTGCGCAACTGGCTCTACTTCACCTGGCTCTCGGGCGATCACATCGTCGAGCAGCACGTCCACAACATCGACGTCGTCAACTGGGTCCTCGGCAACCCCGTCCGCGTGCAGAGCGCGATGGGCGGGCGCCAGGTCCGCACCGACGCGGCGTACGGGCACGTCTTCGATCACTTCGCCATCGTCTTCGAATACCCCAACGGCGCGATCGTCACCAGCATGTGCCAGCAGATCGACGGGTGCCAATCCCGCGTCGAAGAGTGCTTCCAGGGCACCCGCGGCACGGCCGTCACCGCACCGGGGCGCGCCCAGCTCACCGGCGACAACGCCTGGCGCTGGACCGGCGACGAACCCAATCCCTACATGGTCGAACACAAACACCTCTACGAAGCCATCGCCTCCGGCACGCCGCTCAACGAGGGCGTGCGCATCGCGGAATCGACGCTCACCGCGATCATGGCGCGCATGAGCGCGTACACCGGCAAGCCCATCACCTGGGAGCAGGCGATGAGCAGCGAGCTCGACCTGACGCCGCCGAACCTGCAATGGGGCGACCTCGCCACGCCGCCAATCCCCGTCCCCGGCAAGACGAAGTTCGTGTGATCGAATAGCTCCGGGTTTCTCTTGATTCTCTCTTGGGTACCTCTTGGGTACCTCCCCACTCCGTGGGGAGTCCTGTCCGGATACCTCCTGGCTACCTCCCCGCTCCGCGGGGAGTCTTCTCCTGCGTACCTCCCCGCTCCGCGGGGAGTCTTTTCCGGGTACCTTCCGGGTACCTCCCCACTCCGTGGGGAGTCCTTCCCACCCTACATCCCCCCAAAGACCGACCACCCTACATCCCCAGAAACTCCGCCGCCGCGCCGCCCAGCACCGCGCGCAGCTCGTCTCCAGAGAGCACCGCCCGCGCCAGCGTCCCCGGGCGGTCCTCGCCGAGCGGGAACGGGTAGTCGCTCCCCAGCGCCACGCGGGCGGCACCGAACAGCCGCACCACGTGCCGCAGCGCGTCGGCGTCGTGCACCAGCGAATCAACATACATCCGCGCCGGCCCACCCGCCCCCGCCAGATACTCGCGCGGATGCCGCGCCTCCTCCGCAAACAAATCCCGGCGGCATTCGAACCCGTGCGCGATCCGTCCGATCGTGCCCGGGAAGGAGCCCCCCCCGTGCGCAAAGCACACCCGCAGCCGCGGCAGGCGATCCAGCACGCCCCCGAACAACATCGCCATCATCGCCATCGTCGTCTCGACCGGCATGCCCACCAGCCACGCCGCCCAGTACTTGGAGTATCGCTCTCCGAGCATGGGTGGCACCGGCGTCCCGCCGGTGTCCTTCCCGCCCGCGCTCCGCATCATGTCCCACGGGTGCACGAACACGCACGCACCCACCCGCTCACACTCGCGCAGCACCTCGAACACGCCCGGATCATCCAGGTTCGCCCCGTTCACGTTCGTCCCGATCTGCACCCCCGCCAGCCCCAGTTCTCCCACGCACCGCTCCACCTCGCGGCATGCCAGCCCGGGGTCTTGCATCGGCACCGTCCCCAGCCCCACAAGCCGCGCCACCCCCGGCCCGCGCGGCGAACCTTCCGCCACCTCCACCCGCGGCCCCGCGCGGCAGACCTCCGCGATGTGATCGTTCAGCAGCCGCGCCAGGTCGTACGCGTCGGTCGCGCGCGCCCAGTACGAGAACATCACCGGCACGGTGCTGAGCACCTGGACGTGCACGCCGCACGCGTCCATGTCGCGCAGCCGGGCCGCGGGGCTCCAGAGGTTCTCGCGCACCTCGCGGAAGTTTGTGACGCCCCCGCCCGCCTCGCGCCGGATCATGCGTCCGCAGGGGCAGCCGTCGCGCTCGAATCGCTCGAGCGCGATCCAGCCCGGATAGCCGCTGCGCTGCGTCCAGTCGGGCCAGCGCTCGGGCAGCATGTGAGTGTGGAGGTCGATCGTCAACATGGTCGGCCGATCAGCCTACGACGCCCACGCCGGCGGCGTCGGACACGCCGCAGTCCAGACCACATGGGCACGCACCGAGCAGCCACGCACCGAGCAGGCCGTCACTTCTTCTTCGCCCTCGCCCGCGCGCCCGTGCCCTTCGACTTCCCCGCCGCCCGCACCTTCCCCGCCTTCAACTCAATCGCCCCGGCCCGCTGGATCACCGTGCCGCACGCCTTGCACGTCCGGCGCTTCTCCGGCCCGTCCCAGAAGTCGTGCATGATGACCTTGAGGTCCTCGTCCACGCGCTTCAGCACCCAGCGCGCCTCGTACACCAGTTCGTCGCACGCCGGGCAGTACCACCGCAGCCCGTCCTGCTGAGGCCGCCCCCGCGCGTCCTTCCCGCGCGGGAACTCCACGATCAGCCCCACCGTCCCCTTGGGCCTCTGCGGCCTGTGGGGCACCCAGCGCGGCAGCAGGAACAACTCGCCCTCGCGGATCACCTGGTCGTACGGCTTGCCCCCGTCCAAAGGCCGCAGCCGCACCGCGATGTCGCCCTTCAACTGGTAGAACAGCTCCTCCGTCGGGTTCACGTGAAAGTCGTTGCGCGTGTTCGGCCCGCCCGACACGAACAGGATCACGTCCGGCGAATCGGTGAACAACTGCTTGTTGCTCACCGGCGGCTGGAGATCCTTCGCGTTCTGACGGATCCACTTCTGCAGGTTCAGGGGGGGCAGGATCGGCGTGCTCGTGGTGCTCATGCGCGCAGAATACCCGCAAGTGCCCCGTCGACGCGACCGCGCGCGCCGCGCACCGCACTCGCGCGCGCCCCGACCCGTCTCGCGCGATTGCTTCTACGCTCCCGCATGCCGCGCTGCCCCTGGGCCAAGACCCCGCTCTCGATCGCGTACCACGACGAAGAGTGGGGGGTGCCGGTGCGAGACGACCGCACGCTCTTCGAGTTTCTCATCCTCGAAGGCGCCCAGGCCGGGCTCTCATGGGAGACCATCCTCGCGAAGCGCGCCCGTTACCGCGAGGTCTACGCGGGCTTCGACCCCCAGGCCGTCGCCCGCTTCACGTCCCGCGACCAGGCCCGCCTGCTGGGCGATCCCGGCATCGTCCGCAACCGCCTGAAGGTCGCCGCGTCCATCGCCAACGCCCGCGCGTTCCTGCGGGTCGCCGAAGAGCGCGGCTCGTTCGCGGCCTACGCCTGGTCGTTCGTCGAGGGCGCAGAACCCCCGCCCGCGCCGCGCGTGCACACCGACATCCCGCCCCGCTCGCCCGTCTCCGACGTCTTCTCGAAGGACCTGAAACGCCGCGGCTTCTCGTTCGTCGGCACCACGATCATGTACGCGTTCATGCAGGCGGTCGGCATGGTGAACGACCACCTGGCGGACTGCCCGCGCCGCGACGCTGTGCAACGACGCGCCTAGCGATCCGCTCTGCCACTCTGCCACTCTGCCACTCTGCCACTCTGCCACTCTGCCACTCTGCCGCTCCGCCACTCCGCCACTCCGCCACTCCGCCACTCCGCCACTTTGCCACTTTGCCACTTTGCCACTTTGCCACTTTGCCACTCTTACACGCCCCCCTCCCCGCGGCGTAGCCGCGCCGTTCAATAGCCGGGGGTCGCCGCGAAGCGGCACCCCCGGATTGCGCCGCCCCCAACCCGCGCACCGCGCATCGGTGCTGGCCCCCCCTTCCGCCCCGCGCGCGATATCCTGACCCGCAATCCGGAGGTCCCCATGACCCGATACCTCGCGCTCCTCACGTTCCTCGTCTTCTGCTGCGGGACGCACCCCTTCTCCCTGCTCGCGCCCGCCGGCGCCCAGCCCATCCGCACGCTGCTCATCACCGGGAAGAACAACCACAACTGGCGCTACACGAGCCGCGTCCACGCCGACACGCTCGAGGCCACCGGCCGGTTCGACGTCACCATCACCGATGATCCTGCGCGCGACCTCGCCAGCCCGGGCATGCTCGCCCGGCACCAGCTCATCGTGCTCGACTACAACGCCGAGGAGCGCTGGCCCGAAGACATCGAGAAGGCCTTCTCCGACCACATCCGGCGCGGCTGCGGCCTCGTCTCCATCCACGCCTCCAACAACGCCTTCCGGGGCTGGGAAGACTACGAACGCATGCACGCGCTGATGTGGCGCAAGGGCGAGACCACCCACGGCAAGTTCCACGAGTTCACCGTCGAGTTCGTCGACCGTGACCACCCGATCGTCAAGGGCATCGCCGACTTCACCACCCCCGACGAGCTCTACCACAACATGGTGAACCCCCACGGCGCCGAGTACACGCTCCTCGCCCGCGCCATGTCCTCGACGGAAAGCGGCGGCAGCGGCAAGTACGAGCCCATGGCCCTCACCCGCACCTGGGGCCAGGGCCGCGTCTTCGCCACGCCCTTGGGACATACCTGGGAAAAGCAGGACGCGACCAAGGTGAGCGTGGTGAACCCGGGCTTCCGGGCGCTCCTGGTGCGCGGGGCCGAGTGGGCCGCCACCGGCAAGGTGACCCTCGACCCGCAGTGGTCGGACACGCGCCCGCACAATGCGCTGACGCCGGAAGAGCAGGCCGCCGGCTGGACGTTGCTCTTCGACGGCAGCACCACCGCCGGCTGGCACGCGTGGCGGCAGGAGGGATTCCCCAAGGCCGGCTGGAGCGTGCAGGGCGGCACGCTCTGCTTCACCCCCGGCAACGGCGGGGGCGACATCGCCACCGACGCCGACTACGCCGACTTCGAACTCTCGATCGAGTGGAAAGTGGGCCCCGGCGGCAACAGCGGGATCATGTATCGCGCCGCCGAAGGGCACGACTACCCCTGGCGCACCGGGCGCGAGTTCCAGGTGCTCGACGATCTCCGCCACGTCGACGGCAAGAAGCCCAAGACCCGCGCCGGCTGCATGTACGACCTCTTCGCGCTCGCGCACGACACCGCCCGCCCCGCGGGCGAGTGGAACCACGCGCGCATCGTCGCGGTCGGCACGCGCATCGAGCACTGGCTCAACGGGTTCAAGGTCGTCGATATCGACACCGCGAGCCCCGCCTACGCCGAGGCCATGAAGAACAGCAAGTTCGCGACGATGCCCGGCTTCGGCGAGCCCACGACCGGGCGCATCACCCTGCAGGACCACGGCGACCCCGTCTGGTACCGCAACATCAAGCTCCGGCGACTGGGCCCCGGGACGGGCGCTGCCCCCGCGCGCGAGGCGAGCGAGTGACGCCAGCCGACGGGCAGTTCCGCGAGGACGACGCGTCCGCCCGCGAGCTGGACGCGGCCGACCCGCTGCGCGAGTACCGATCGCTCTTCCACGTGCCGCGCGCCGCGGACGTCGCGCACGCCGGCAACGCCGCACCGCGCACGAACCACGACGCGCCGCAGGCCGTCGCCCCGCGGGGCGGCGGGGACGCCGAGTGCATCTACCTCGTGGGCAACTCGCTCGGGCTGATGCCGCGCGCCACGCGGGGCGCACTCGAGCAGGAACTCGACGATTGGGCGCGCCTGGGCGTCGAGGGGCACTTCAAGGCGGCCCACCCGTGGTACCCCGCGCACGAAGAAGTCCGCGATGCGCTCGCCTCGGTCGTGGGAGCGCTCCCGCGTGAGGTCGTCGCGATGAACTCGCTCACGACGAACCTGCACCTGCTGATGGTCTCGTTCTACCGCCCCACGCGCGAGCGATACAAGATCGTCATCGAGGACCAGGCGTTTCCCAGCGACTCGTACGCGGTGCAGAGCCAGGCCGACTTCCACGCCAGCCGCGCGGGCTTCGACGCCGCGGGCGCGGTCCTGCGTCTGCGCCCGCGCGCGGGCGAGGCCACGCTCCGCACCGACGACATCCTCGCCGCCATCGACCGCGAGCGCGCCTCGATCGCCCTCGTGCTGCTCGGGGGCGTGAACTACCTCTCGGGCCAGGCGTTCGACATCCCCGCCATCACGCGCTTCGCCCGCGAGCGCGGCGTCGTCGTCGGGTGGGACCTCGCCCACGCCGCGGGGAACCTCCGCCTGCGACTCCACGACGACGCCCCCGACTTCGCGGCGTGGTGCTCGTACAAGTACCTCAACAGCGGCCCGGGCGCGGTCGCCGGCGCGTTCGTGCACGAACGTCACCTTCCCCCGGGTACCCCCGCACTCCGTGCGGGGTCTTCTCCGAGACCCCCCGCTCCGGGTACCCCCGCACTCCGTGCGGGTCCCCTCCCCCGCTTCGCCGGATGGTGGGGCAACGACCCCGCCACGCGCTTCCGCATGACGCCCGAGTTCGTGCCCGTCGCGAGCGCCGACGCGTGGCAGCTCAGCAACCCGCCGGTGCTCGCCCTCGCGCCGCTGCGCGTCTCGCTCGCGATCTTCGCGCAGGCCGGCATGGATGCGCTCCGCGCCAAGAGCGAACGTCTCACCGCCTACCTCGAGTTCCTGCTCGACGCGCACGCCCGCCGGCACCCCGGGGCGGCGGTGCGCGTGCTGACGCCCCGCGACCCCGCGCAGCGCGGCTGCCAGCTCTCGCTGCGCCTGCCGGGCGACGCCCGCGCCGCCTTCCGGCGCCTGCAGGCCAGGGGCGTGGTCTGCGACTTCCGCGAGCCCGACGTCATCCGCGCCGCGCCCGTCCCGCTGTACACCACGTTCGCCGACGTGCGCGCGTTCGCCGCGATCCTCGGCGAGGTGCTCACGCCGGGCGCGAACGGAGCCGGCGCATGACGACGCGCGTGCTGATCGTGGGCGCCGGGCTCTGCGGGTCGCTGCTGGCGGTGTACCTCGCGCGGCGCGGCATGCGCGTGTACGTCGTCGAACGCCGCTCCGACCCGCGCGTGCGGGGCTACGCCGGCGGGCGCTCGATCAACCTCGCGCTCTCGGTGCGCGGGCTGTGGGGGCTGGCCGGCGTCGGGCTGGATTCGGTCGTCATGGAGCGCGACGCGATCGCCATGCCCGGGCGGATGCTGCACGACGTCGCCGGGCGCACCGCCTTCCAGCCCTACAGCGCCAACCCCGCCGACGCGATCAACTCCGTCTCGCGGGGCGATCTCAACCTCACGCTGCTGCGGGCCGCCGCGGCCGAGCCCAACGTCGAACTCACCTTCGACCACGCGTGCGAGGACGTCGATCTCGACGCGCCCGCGGGCGTGTTCCGCACGCCCGACGGCGCCGCGCGGCGCATCGACGCCGACGTCGTCCTCGGCGCGGACGGCGCGTTCTCGCCCGTGCGCGGACGCCTCCAGAAGACCGACCGCTTCGAGTACAGCCAGTCGTACCTCGCGCACGGGTACAAGGAACTGCACATCCCCGCGCGCGCGGGCGTCGAGCACGCCATGGAACAGCACGCGCTGCACATCTGGCCCCGCGGCGGCTCGATGATGATCGCCCTGCCCAACCGCGACGGATCGTTCACCTGCACGCTGTTCTGGCCCTTCGAGGGCGAGCACTCCTTCGCCGCCCTCCCGCCGGGGGAGCCAACGCGCGTCGAGGCGTTCTTCGGGCAGCACTACCCCGACGCGCTCCCGCTGATGCCCACCCTGCCCTACGACTACGCCCACAACCCCGTCGGCTCGCTCGTCACCGTGCGCTGCTGGCCCTGGCAGCACGCGGGCACCGTCGCGGTGTTGGGAGACGCGGCGCACGCGATCGTGCCGTTCTACGGCCAGGGGATGAACTGCGGGTTCGAGGACGTCCGCGTGCTGGCCGAGCTGCTCGACGCGCACGCCGGCGACTTCGGGACGGCGCTGCCCGCGTTCGAGCGCGCCCGCAAGCCGAACGCCGATGCCATCGCCGACATGGCGATCGAGAACTTCGTGGAGATGCGCGACCTCGCGGGGCGGGAGGACTTCCAGCACCGCAAGCGGATCGAGCAGACGCTGCACCGCCTGCGCGGCGACGACGTGACGCCGCAGTACAACCTGGTGAGCTTTTCGACGGTGCCGTACGCCGTAGCGCAGCGGCGGGGACGCGAGATGAACGCGTTGCTGTACGCGATTGCGGGCGACGTGCCGGCGAGCGCGTGGGGGCACCCGGCGTGGGACGCGCACGTGCTCGACGCCGCCCGTCCGCACCTGCGCACGATCACGCCGCTCGCGCCGGGCGAGGGCCGGGCTTCCGCACGGAGTGACCACCGATGACGCGCGTGTACGACATCACGCCGCCGCTCACGGCGCGGCTGGGCGTGTGGCCAGGCGATACGCCGATGACCCGCGAGGTGCTGTGCGAACTCGCGAAGGGCGACAGCGTCACGCTCAGCACCATCCGCGCCACCGTGCACCTGGGCGCGCACGCCGACGGGCCCAACCACTACACGCCGTCGGGTGTCGGCATCGGCGAGCGCGATCTCTCGTACTACCTCGGGCTGTGCATGGTCGTGGACGCGCCCGTCGCCCGCGGCTCGCGCGTCCGGGTCGAGGACGTCGCCCGCCACCTGCCGGGGGGGACGGCCGGCGGCCTGGCAGCCATCGCCGCTCCGCGCGTCCTCATCCGCACCGGCACGTTCCCGGATTTTCAGGCGTGGAACGACGACTTCGCCGGGCTCGAGCCGGCGCTCGTCGACGCGCTCGCGGCCCGGGGGGTCATCACGATCGGCGTCGACACGCCCAGCGTCGACCTGCAGACATCCAAGGACCTGCCGGCGCACGCCGCGTGCGCGAGGCACGACATCTCGATCCTCGAGGGGCTCGCGCTCGACGCCGTCACGCCGGGCGCGTACGAGCTGATCGCGCTCCCGCTGCGGCTGATGGGGTTCGACGCGAGCCCGGTGCGCGCGGTACTGCGGGAGTTGTAGCGGGCGGGCTGCGTTGCCCGCACCGCTACGCGGTGCGGACGGGTGTGGGGCGCGGTTGTCCGGGGGTGCCGCTGCGCGGCGACCCCCGGCTATTGGCCGTCGCCGCGTCGCGGCGGGGAAGAAGAAGTGAAGTGGTGGAGTGGTGAAGTGGTGGAGTGGTGGAGTGGTGGAGTGGTGGAGTGGTGGAGTGGTGGAGTGGTGGAGTGGTGGAGTGGTGGCGTGGTGGCGTGGTGGCGTGGTGGAGTGGTGGAGTGTGTGGTGGAGTGGTGGAGTGGTGGAGTGGTGGAGGGGGGCGAAGAAGTGAAGTGGTGACGTGGTGAAGGGGTGAGAGGGCGAAGGGGCGACCCCAATGCCGAATGCCGAATGCCGAATGCCGAATGCCGAATGCCGAATGCCGAATGCCGAATGCCGAATGCCGAATGCCGAATGCCGATCGCTGTTCCCCAGTCCCTTCTCTCAGGAGCACAGCTTCTTGAGCGCGTCGGCCTTGTCGGTGCGTTCCCACGAGAAGAAGCCGAGCTTCGGGCCGCGGGTGAGGTTCTTGACGCGGTCGGTGTACTGCCCCTCGTAGGGCTTGCGGCCGAAGTGCCCGTGCCGGGCGGTGGGCGAGTAGATCGGCGTGCGCAGGCCGAGCGTCTCGATGATCTTGCGCGGCGTGAGCCCGAAGATCTCGCGCACGGCGGTGGAGATGCGGTCCTCGTCGACGCAGTTCGTGCCGAAGGTGTCCACGAGCACGCTCGTCGGGTCGGCGACGCCGATGGCGTACGAGAGCTGGATCTCGCAACGCTCGGCGAGCCCGGCGGCGACGACGTTCTTGGCGATGTACCGGGCCATATACGCCGCGGAGCGATCGACCTTGGTCGGGTCCTTGCCGGAGAACGCGCCACCGCCGTGGCGGCCCATGCCGCCGTAGGTGTCGACGATGATCTTGCGCCCGGTGAGGCCCGAGTCGCCGTGCGGCCCGCCGATCTCGAAGCGCCCGGTGGGGTTCACGTGCACCTTGATGCCCGGGTTCCACCACTCCTTGAGGACGGGCTTGAGAATGTGCTCGATCACCTCGCGCTTGAGGGCGTCCTGGCGGTCGTTCCACGTCGGCTCGTGCTGGGTCGAGAGCACCACGGTGTCGACGCGCACGGGCTTGGCGTTCTCGTACTCGATGGTGACCTGGCTCTTGGCGTCGGGGCGCAGGCCCGGCACGATCGCGGCGCGGCGGACGTGGGCCTGCTGCTCGACCAGGCGGTGGGCGAGGTCGATGGCGAGGGGCATGAACTCGGGCGTGTCGCGGCAGGCGTAGCCGAACATCATGCCCTGGTCGCCCGCGCCCTCCTTGTCGACGCCCAGCGCGATGTCCTGGCTCTGGCGGTTGAGGGCCACCAGCACGGCGCACGAGTCGGCGTCGAAGCGCATCTCGGCGGTCGTGTACCCGATCTCGCGGATGGTCTGACGCACGAGCTCGGGGATGTCGACGTACGTGTTCGTCGTGACCTCGCCCGCGACGACGACCAGGCCGGTGGCGACGAGCGTCTCGCACGCGACGCGGCTCATGGGGTCGTCGGCGATCATGGCGTCGAGGATCGCGTCGGAAATCTGATCGGCGACCTTGTCCGGGTGCCCCATCGACACGGATTCAGACGTGAAGAGCATGCTGCGGGCCATACGAGTCGTCTCCTGAGTCTCTCTCCCGGGGGCCGGGCCGCCGGACGAAGCGGGTACGGTAGGGTGCGTGCCGCCGGTTTGACCATCGGGCTGGCAGGGGGCGCACGCCCCCAGTGGGATGTCCGTCCCCGCACCGAGACCAAACATCGGTCCGTCTCCGGGCCGCCTGCAGTGTGCGCAGCCTAGATTTCGACCCCCCGCGGGGGGCCTGACGAGGGGAGCGCGCGATGAAGAAGGTCCTGGTGCTGGGTGCCGGCAAGGTCGGCAAATCCGTCGGCGAACTGCTGCTGATGTGCGGCGAGGGGAACTACCACGTCACGCTCGCGGATCGCGAGCAGGCGCCGCTCGAGGAGGCAACCGCCAACCTGGCGCGCCTGCGCGCGAGCGTGCGCCACCAGGTGGCGTTCGACGCACGCCGCCTGGACGTGTCGGACGACGCGCAGGTGCGCAGCGCGCTCACGGGGCACGACTATGTCGTGTGCATGCTGCCGTTCAACTTCGTGCAGGGCATCGCGGAGGCGGCGAACGACCTGGGCGTGCACTACTTCGACGTGACCGAGGACGTGGCGACGACCGAGCAGGTGCGTCAGATCGACGCGTCCGGGCGGGCGAAGGTCGCGCTCGTGCCGCAGTGCGGGCTGGCGCCGGGGTACATCGCGGTGGCGGCGTACGACGTGGCGCGCCAGTTCGAGCGCGTGCACGACCTCACGCTGCGGGTGGGGGCGCTCCCCCAGTACCCGACGAACCAGTTGAAGTACAACGTCACGTGGTCGGCCGCGGGCGTGATCAACGAGTACTGCGAGCCGTGCAACGTCATGCTGAACGGGCACGCCGTCAAGGTGCCCGCGCTGGAAGGGCTCGAGCGGTTCTCGTTCGAGGGCGTGGAGTACGAGGCGTTCTACACCTCGGGGGGCGTGGGCAGCCTGATCGAGACGCTGCAGAACGAGAAACGCCTCTCGCCGGGCGCGAACGTGGCGTACAAGACCATCCGCTACCCGGGGCATCGAGATCTCATGCGCTGCCTGCTGCACGATCTCGGCCTGAGCGTCGAGCACGCCGAGCCCAACGCGCGCGGGCAGAAGTTCGACCGGTGGCTGCTGATCGACCTGTTCGACCATTCGCTGGCGCGCACGCTGCAGGACGTCGTCGTGATCTTCGTGAACGCGGTGGGCGAGAAGGACGGGCGGCTGTGGCAGGTGAACTTCGAGCGCACGGTGCGTGCGACGAGCCTGTTCGGGCGGGTGTGGCCGGCGATCGAACTGACCACCGCCGCGGGCGTGTGCGGGTTCCTCGACCTGCACCGGCGGGGCAAGCTGCCGCGGGCCACGGGGTTCGTGCGCCAGGAAGAGGTCTCGCTGGCGGAGTTCAGCGCGACGCCGTTCGGGCTGGGGTACGACGCGCCCGAGCGCCTCGAGCAGGCCGTGCTGGGCAATCACTGAGCCCCAGGCTTCAGGCCCGGCGCCGGCGGGCGCCGAGCATCAGGCCCAGCGCGAGCACGGTTGTGGCGCCCGGGGCCGGGATAGTGGTCGTCCAGAAGACCTCCAGCGAGGGGCGGAGGATCGTGACGCTGAACTCCGACGCGTGCATCTCGATGCCGTCGTCGTTGCCCGAGATGATCTCGGAGATGATCGCGAAGCCGTAGTTGGGCGTGCCCGAGGCCCACGCCGCGACCGCGGCGGTGACGTCGACGGTGCGGAGCGTGTCGTCATCGGGGTCGTTGTCGCCCAGGAACGTCGCGATGAGCTGGGCGTAGTCGTTGCCGGGCGTGAGCCCGCCCCCGAGGCTGTCCCACGTGCTGGATTCGTCCCACGGGCGGGTCATGAGAAAGACGTACATGTCGGGGTCGGCGAGGGGGTTGTCGATGTCGTCGGGCACGAAGAGGCTGAGCGTGGCCTGCGAGATCGACGCGCCGAGCGGCACCTTGCCGTCCTCGCCGGTCGACGTGAACATGCCGTCGAACCGCAGGAGGCCCTGGCCTCGCCGGTCGTTGAAGGGGCTGTTGTTCACGTCGTCGTCGACGACGATGCCATCGCTCCCGCCGTACGACGTGCCGGGGTTGGCCTGGCTCACCCAGGTGTCCTGCGTGCCGGCGTAGGCGTTGACGCCGTTCTGGAAGAACGCGGAGCCCCGCGCGCGATACGCGTCGAAGTCGACGTTCAGCGAGAAGCGGCTTTCGTCGGCGGCGCGGTACTCGTTGCGCGTCACCGAGTAGCTCTCGACATTGATGCGGTTGGCGGCGGTGTCGAAGTTGAGTTGGCGCAGCCAGCCGTCGCCCCCGTTGGGGTCGTCCTGGTAGTCGTGCAGCACCTCGTGCACGGGGCGGCCGAAGACGTTGGTGCTCGTCTGGCGGTACTCCTCGTGGAAGTGTCCGCAGTGGACCATGAACACGTTGGACTGGCGCCGGACGAACTCGTCGAAGAAGGCGTTGCTCTGGATGCCGTCGGGCGTGTAGGTGCCCTCGACGCCGTACCAGATGCTCGGGTAGCGCCCGCTGGGCACGAGCGGCACGCCCCCGGTGTAGTCCTGCGCGTCCTGGAGGTAGCGGTGGGTGGTGATGATGGCGGCCTTGTCGCGGTTGGCCGCGAGCACGCCCTGGGCCCACTCGAGCTCGCGGTACGGGGTGTCGCACTCGATGTTGACGACGAGCCACTCTTTGCCGGCCCCGGTGAAGGTCTGGAAGCTGCTCATGCCGCTGGGCGAGGCGCCCTTGAAGAAGTCCTTTCCGGCGAAGGTCTGCGGGCCGAAATACTCGCGGAAGTACTGCGGGATGTAGGCGGTTCCCGCGGAGCCCGAGGGCGTGATGTCGTGATTGCCGGCGGTGACGCCGTAGGGGATGTCGGCGTAGTGGATGCGGTCCATGGCGGCGCGGGCGTTGTTCCACTCGTTGCGCCGGTCGCCGTGATTGACGACGTCACCGACGTGGCTGACGTAGCGGATGTTGTTGGCGCGGGCGTTGTCGACGACCCAGCGGGTCTGGGCGTCGAAGATCTCGGGGTAGAACTCGCTGTAGTTCTGGGTGTCGGGGAGGGCGACGAACTGAAAGGTGGGGGAGTTGGCGCCGAAGGGCGCGTTGGCGTCGTTCTCGTCGGCGTGGGGCTGGAAGGCGAGGGCCGCGGTGCCGCCGGAGGTCAGGGTGATCGCCGCCGCGAGCCAGGTCGTCGTGCGCATGGGAGTCTCCGGAGGAAATGGACAAACGGCAAAGATGCAAATGGCAAGTGGGGAGGGGGAAGTGGCAGAGTGGAAAGGTGTGGTGAAGAGGCAGAGTGGAACGGTGGCAGAGTGAAGAGATGAGGCGGGTGAGGGCGGCGAAGGTGTTTGGACGGCGTGCGCATTGTGGGGCTTTGGGGGCGGGGCGTGTTGGCGTCGTGTGCAGGACGGGTGAAAGTTCGCCGGAGGAGCGGTCGGGCGTTCTGGTAGTCTCCACGGGGGCGGGCACGGATCTCTGGGACGGTGCGGCGTGCCGCGCTTCGAAATGGGGAGTGCACCGATGAACCTCGTGCAGGTCGTGCAGATCGCGTTCCCGCTGGGCGTGGGACTGGTCGTCGTCGGCACGTCGGTCTGGGTGCTCATCGACGCCCGGCGCCTGGGCATGCGGCGGACCGAGCGCAACATGCTGAGCAACTCGCCCGCGACGTGGTTCATCGGATGCCTGCTGCTGTGGGCGATCGCGTTCCCGCTGTACCTGGTCGCGCGGGCCGAGCACCTGCGCGCGAGCGGCGGCGGTGCGGGGGGCGGTGGGGGCGGCGGCTCGGGCACGCCCCAGCCCGCGGGCGTGGCGCGGGCGACCGGGGCCGTCGCGGTTGGTGCGCCGGGCAACGCGTGGATGGGCGGGGTGTCGCTCGGGCTGGGGGCCGCGAGCATTGTCCTGGGCCCGCTCGTCGGGATCTTCTCCGCACCGCTGTGGCTGGGGGGCGCGGTGCTCGGCATCGTCGCCCTCTCGACCCGTGCCCCGAACCGGCGCCTGGCGGTGGCGGGCGTCATCACCAGCGCCGCGGGCTTCCTCGCGATGGTCGTGACCATCGTTGTCGTGACAATGCTCGCCCTGCGGGCCTGAAACCCCGGTGCGGCCCGCGCACCACGTGCCGACAGGCCCGTCCGCGGGTCGTGTCGCTATCGTTGGCTCCACCCGGGAGACCACGATGGCCGGCCGTGCACGCGGATTGACGTACGCCGACTCGGGCGTCGACATCGACGAGAAAGACTCGTTCACGGAGTCGCTCGACCGCGTGCTCCGACGCACGCACACCGACCGCGTCATCCCCAACCCGGGCGGCTTCGCCGGGCTGTTCCGCCTGGACTACAAGGCCCGGCTGTTCGCCCGCAACTACAAGGACCCGGTGCTCGTCGCGTGCTGCGACGGGGTCGGCACGAAGGTGAAGCTCGCGGCCCAGCTCGGCGTGTTCGATACCGTCGGCATCGATCTGGTCGCGATGAACGTGAACGACCTGATTGTCCAGGGCGCCGAGCCGCTGTTCTTTCTCGACTACATCGCCACGCCCGTCATCGACCGTGCCTTCCTGCACGACCTCGTGCGCGGCATCGCCGAGGGGTGCCGGCGTTCCGGCTGCGCGCTGCTCGGGGGCGAGACGGCCCACATGCCGGATCTGTACCGCACCGGCGACTTCGACCTCGCCGGGTTCTGCGTGGGCGTCGTGGAGCTCAAACGCGTGCAGCGCCCGGCGCGCGTGCGCTCTGGCGACATCGTCCTGGGGCTCGCGAGCGACGGCATCCATAGCAACGGCTACACGCTCGTGCGCAAAGTGGTCGAGAGCGCGGGGCTGGATCTCGCGCGCGTCTACACGGAGTTGAACCCGCCCGCGCCGGCCCGGCGCCGGTCGAAGGCCGCCGCCGCCGAGCCCCGCACGCTCGGGCAGGTGCTGCTCACCCCGACGCGGCTGTACGCCTCGCCGATCGTGCGGCTGCTGCGCTCGTACGCGGTGAAGAACGTGGTGACGGGCATGGCGCACATCACGGGCTCGGGGCTGGGCGGGAATCTGTGCCGGGCGCTGCCCCCGACGCTGGACGCGGTGGTCGAGCGGGGCTCGTGGCCCGTGCCGCCGGTGTTCACGTTCCTGCAGGCGCACGGGAAGATCGAGAACGAGGAAATGGAGCGCGTGTTCAACATGGGGCTGGGGTACTGCCTCATCGTGCGGCCCGCGTTCGCCGAGTCCGTCCGCGAGCAGCTCGAGAAGTTCGGCGAGCGTGTGTTCAAGGTCGGCACGATCGCGAAGGGCAGCGGGCAGGTCCGGCTGCGCTAGCGGGCGTGGGCTGGATCGCCCGCGCCTGTGCCGTGCGGCACGCGATGGAAGACGAGGCTGGTGCCCGCGATGTGGCGCAGGGGCAGTTCGCGCGCCAGCGCGTTGAGCGCGCGGAAGACACCCTGGGCGCGGCGAGGCCCGCGGTAGTCGTGCCACAGGATGATCGCGCCCGGGGCGGCCATCCGCAGGGCGAGGCGCGAGTCGTTCTCGACGTACGAGCGCGCGTGCGAGCCGTCGATGAAGATGAGGTCGAAGGCCCGTTCGTACGGGGCCGGGTCGAACTGCTTGCTGTCGCCGAAGAGTTGGCGCACCTTGGGCTCGACCTCGGTCCCGGTGTAGTAGAAGGTCGTGAAGGCCGACTCGCGCACGGCCGCACGCCCGTCGTGCGCCGCGTCGCCCGGCGCGCGTGCGTACGCCGCCGCCTGCTCGGGCGAGAGCGTGATGGTGGTGACGACGCCGTCGGCCGGGCAGTTGCGCGCCAGCAGGTAGGTTGTCTTGCCGGTGCAGGTGCCGAGTTCGAAGATCGCGCGTCGGCGTTTCGCGAGCGTGCAGAGCACCCAGGTCTCGAGGTCGCTGATGCCCCCGGGCACGCCGACGGCCCCGACAAAGGCGACCTCGGTGTCGCGCGACGGGCCCAGGGGCGTGGTCGCGAAGACGGGGTCGACCTGGTCGAGGCGGACGGTGCGGATGGGCCAGCGCGTGAGCAAACCCCGCTGCTCGTACTTCGCGCGCATCTGCGCGAGGCGCACGCCCGCGGCGACCAGCAGGACCGCGCTCAGGCCCAGCAGCGACCAGGCGAGCACGCTCATCGCGCGGCGGCCTCGTGGTCCTCGTCGGACGAGGCCGCGGGGTTCGCGGGCGTCGCCGGGTGGGGCGGGGCGTGCGCCGGGCGCGGGGCCTCGCGCGTCCGGATGTCGCGCAGTTTCGCGAGGTACTCGAGCACGACCATCACGTACGTCGCGTGGCTCCACGTGAGCGGGCTGACGGAGATGGCCTCGCCCGTGAAGGGGTGAAACTGCTCGGCGAGCACGCCGCTGGGCTCGGCGCGGGCGACGCACCAGTTGAGGATGTCGAGGGCTTCCTGGAGGTCGGCCTCGGTGCGCGCCAGGGCGATGATGTACTGGGCGCGCCAGAGGGTGCAGATGACCCAGGGGTTGCCGGGCACCTTGGTGATGTCGTCGCGCTCGACCTGGTGGTAGTAGTCGTGCTGGTAGCGGGCGTACCCGCCGATGGGGGTGCGCACCATGACGAGCTCGCGCATGTGCGCGATCTCCTGGGCGACCATCTCGTCGGTGGGGGAGAGGCCCGCGATGGCGAAGAGCGCGAAACTCGCGGAATCCGCCGTCATTTCCATCTTGTAGCCGTTGCCCGCCTGCGGGGTCACGAGGCGTGCGAACCGCTTGGCCTGCGGGTTCCACATGTGCCGGCGCATGGCGCCGATCATGCGTTCGGCGCCCTCGCGGTAGAGGGCTGCCCGGTCGAACTCGCCGAAGTCGGTGGCGAACGCCGCCGCCGCCCGCAGCGCGCCGATGGTGCACGCGACGGTGAAGAGGTGCACGCCGCGGCGTTCCTCCCACAGGTCCCAGGAAGGGTGGGGAAGGCCGTGCGTGTCGCGGTACTTGAGCGTCCAGTCGGCGGGGCGGACGATGAGCGACTGGTAGAGGGGCTTGACGAACTCGACGTCGCGGAACGTCTCGAAGTGCTTGCGGAGCGCCCACATCACGAGGCTCGTTTCATCCTGCTGGATGGGCAGCACGCGCTGGCCCTCGAGCATCCAGGGGTGCCACGAGCTGGCCAGTTCCGCCGCGGGCGTGTACTTATGCAGGAAGTACGAATCGCCCCGCAGACAGCGGGCCGCGTAGCGGAAGAAGTTGCGCGAGAGCTCGCTCTGCCCGGTGAGGGTGAGCGCGTAGGCGACGAGCGCGCCGTCGCGTGGCCAGCAGTACGAGTAGTGATCGCCCCCGAACTGCGTGATGTCGCTGTCGTTGGCGGCGATGATGGCCCCGCCGTTGTCGATCTGAGTCCGCATCACGAGCTGGCTGCGCCGGAAGAGGTCGCACACCGCCGGCGGAAGCGAGCGCTCGTCGAGGGGCTCCTTGCGGACCCAGAGGTTCCAGTACGACGCGGTCCGCTCGATCATGCGGTCGGGCCCGGTCTCGAGGATCCGCTGGTTGAGGGCCTTGACCTCGGAGTAGGAACTCCCGCAGGCGAGCCACTGCGTGACGTACGCCGTGCCGCCGGCGGGGACCTGGAGGTTGTAGCCGATGGTGGCGTCGACGCTGCCCTGGCTGATGGCGTTGCGCCCCAACTGTCCGTCCTCGGCGTCGCGCCAGGTGCCCTCGGCGCCGCGGACGCGCTTGGTGCCGATGGCCCAGTTGTCGATGCCGCACTTGTTCTCGTCGCAGGCGTTGAAGAGGAAGTAGGCGTCGTCCTTGTACACGACGACCGCGCTGGTCGCGGGGTCGTAGTTGGCGGTGTCGCCCACGGGCGACCCGCGCACGGAGAGGTCCCAGTGGCTGAAGAGGCGGACGTCGCGGTCGCGCCCCGTGAGGTCGCGCACGACGCAGCGCCGGAAGTACGCCGGCTCGTGGAAGTCCACGGCGTCGCTGCACTCGACCTCCAGGCCCAGGTCGGCGTGGCGCAGGCGCACGTCGGTGACGAGCGTGTCCTTGCGGTAACGCAGGCTCCGCTCCCACCCGCCCTCTTCGATCCACGCGAACCGCCCGTCGACCCACACCCCGAAGCGCTGCACGTGCCCGTCCGTGTGGTTGTACCGGCCCACGTGCGGGTAGTGGATGTCCCGCACCCGGTACAACCGGTCGAATGTCACAAGCAGGTCGCCGTTGCCGACGGGGATGTCTCGGGGCATGTGGTGCTCAACGCGCCGGGCGCGGTCGGAGTTCTCGGGGTGCCGCGTGCGGCCCGTCGGCACGCACGACGCCAACCGTATCGGGCTTCCCGCCCCAAGGGTGTGTCGTCAGCCGGACACCGCGGCGTCGATCCGCTCGACCGGGTGCCCGATCTCGGTGATCCGCAGGCCGAAGTTCTCGCCCACCTTCACCGCGCGGCCACGCCCCACCTTGCGGTTGTTCACCTGGAGGTCGAGGTCGCTCTCCGCGTCCTTCGCGAGCTCGATGATCGAGCCCGGCACGAGCGCCAGCACCTCGTTGGTCCGCAGCAGCCGCTCTCCGAGGAGCACGATCACCGGCACCTCGAGGCGCAGCGCACGAGACAGCGAGTTGGGGTCGGTCGGATGGCGCACCGGGAGCCTCCATCGGCGGATCGTCGCGACGGAGTTACCGCAACCCGCGTGCCGGACGCTCGACGCCCTCGGGCGCCCCGTCCCGCGTCGTTCATCCGGCGTACGCGCCCAGGATCAGCGTCACGTTGTGCCCGCCGAACCCGAACGTGTTGTTCATCGCGTACCGCACGCGGCGTTCGCGCGCGTGCCCGGGCACGAAGTCGACGTCGAACCCGTCGTCGGGCTCTTCCAGGTTGATGGTCGGGGCGATGACGCCGTCTCGCACGGCGTGCAGGCAGGCGATCATCTCGACCGCGCCGCTGGCGCCCAGACAATGCCCGTGCATCGACTTGGTCGAACTCATGAGCAGCTTGCCGCCGGCGGATCTGCGGGCGTGATTTCCGAACAGACTCAGAACGGCGGCCACCTCGGCCTTGTCGCCCAGGGGCGTGCTCGTGCCGTGGGCGTTGACGTAGTCGATCTGCTCGTGGTTGAGGCCGGCGTCGCGAAGAGCCATCTTCATCGAGCGCGCCGCGCCGCCTCCCTCGGCGTCGGGGGCGGTGATGTGCGTGGCGTCCCCGCAGTTGCCGAATCCGAGTATCTCGCCCAGGATGATCGCACCGCGGGACCGGGCGTGCTCCTCGGTCTCGAGCACCATCATGGCCGCGCCCTCGGCGAGCACGAAGCCGTCGCGGGTGCGGTCGAACGGGCGGCTGGCCTTGGTCGGCTCGTTGTTCCGCGTCGAGAGCGCCCGCATGACCATGAACGCGCCGACGCACAGGGGCGTGCAGGCGGCTTCGGCGCCGCCGACCACCATCACGTCGGCCAGGCCGCGGTGCAGGTACTGCGTCGCGTCGCCGATGGCGTGCCCGCTGCTGGCGCAGGCGGTGGCATGGCACGAGGCCGGCCCTTGCAGGCCGAACTTGATGGAGATGTTCCCCGCGGCGGCGTTGGCCATCAGACGCGGAACGGTGAAGGGGTTGAGGCGGTCCGGGCCGCGCCCCTTCATGACAAGCACCCCGTCCTCGATCGTCTTGATCCCGCCGATGCCGGAGCCGACGATGACGCCGCAACGCTCGGGGTTTTCCTTGGCAAGATCGATGCCGGAGTGTCGGACGGCCTCGGCGGCCGCGGCCATTCCGAGCTGGCTGAAGCGGTCAAGGCGCTTGGCTTCTTTGAAGTCGAGGAAGGACGAGACGTCCCAGTTCTTGACCTGCCCGGCGATGCGGACGTCCCAGTGATCGGCGAAGGTCTGGAAGTCCTCGCCCTCGATCTCGCTGATGCCGCTGCGCCCTTCGCGCATGGCCGCCCACGTCGAGGCGGCGTCCGTTCCCAGGTTTGTCACCGCGCCGATACCGGTGATGACCACCCTGTGTCCCGCGCTCCGCATGAATTGCTCCTGCGCCGTCCGCGGGCCGCCCGAGCGGTGTGCCGCGCGTGCGCCCCGATGTTTCCGTCACTCGACCCGCGAGCGTCGGCGATCCGGGAATCAGGACGGATCAGGCGGCGTGGTGCTGCTTGATGAAGTCGATCGCGTCGCCGACGGTCTTGATCTTCTCGGCCTGATCGTCGGGGATCTCGGTCTCGAACGCTTCCTCCAGTTCCATGACCAGTTCGACCTGGTCGAGGCTGTCGGCGTTCAGATCGTCGATGAAGCTCGACGTGCGCGAGATCTTTGACTTGTCGTGCCCCATCTGCTGGGCCACGATTTCGATCACTTTCGCTTCGATCTCCTGCTCGGTCACGTGCGTTCTCCGTTTCGATCGACCCAGGGGCCGGCCCACACGCCCCCCGGAGACCACCGGCCCCCGGGGAACACGACTCTACCCCTTTCCCGCCGACGTGTCCGTCGCCCGCGAACCCTGCCGGGCTTCTAGGGGGGCGGGATTATACACCCCTCCCCCTCCCCGGCGCAGACGACATGATCCTTCCATCCCGACCCGTGGCGCGAACCGAGCACGCAAGGTCTGCGCCCCGGCAAGGCGGACGGCGTCATGCGCAGTCCCCGGGGGTGGATTGTCCGAACCGATTCTGACCTCGGGCGAATCGAAGGACGATGGTCTCTCCCGAAGGTTCAACCCCGGGCGTCTCGCCCGGCCTTCGGGACGCGGGCGATTCCGCCCCCTGCCCGGAGGATGAGAGGAGTCCCATGGGCTCGATGCCGCGAGAACCCGAAGCGTTCGCCGAAACCGTCGCGTCCATGCTGCGCCAACTGCAGCCGGCCTACGCGGTCGACTTCATCGGCCCGCGCGAGCTCATCGTCAACGGGCGGCGGCTCGACCTCGAGAACCTCTTCCGCATGGTCAACCACGAGCCCGCCCGCGGCACCGAGATCGTCTCGCACTACCTCGAGCAGCTCTTCGCCGGCGACGCCCTCCAGCTCGTCTCGATGTCGCTCGACTTCGCCCGCTCGCGGATCATGCCCCGCATCCAGCCCGAGGGCATCTTCCGGCACCTCTCGCGCGAGCAGGTCGCGCACGTCCCGTTCGTCAACGACACGGTCATCGTCTTCGTCACCGATCTCCCGCACATGACCGTGAGCATCACGACCGAGCAGCTCGTGCGCTGGCGCCTCGACATCGAAGAGACCGAGCAGATTGCGCGCGAGAATCTCAACCAGTACGCGCCCGAGCTGGAAGTGCAGGTCGTGGAATCGAAGGAGGGCGGGAAGGCCGCGATCCTGTCGCAGCACGACGGGTACGACGCGGCCCGGCTGCTGCTCGACGGGCTGTACGACCGGCTGGCGCCGCAGCTGGGCGGGAACTTCTACGTCGCCACGCCCGCGCGCGACATGTTCGTGGGGTTCTCGTGCGGGCCGGACCCGTTCGTCGCGCGCCTGCGCGAGCGCGTCGAGCACGACTTCCGCCGCTTGCCGTACCCCATCTGCGCCGACTTTTTCCTCGTCACGCGCGACGGGGTGTGCGGGACCAAGCCCGAGACGAGCGCCCAGGGCGAGGCGGCGTAGGGACGCGACGGGTTCGCGGCGCGAGCCCCGCGCCCGGCACGGGCGCGTCACTACCCTCCGGCGTGATCCTGCTCATCGACAACTACGACTCGTTCACGTGGAATCTCGTCCAGCGTCTGGGCGAGATCGACCGGTCGCTGCGCGTCGGGCGCGACCTGCTGGTCGTGCGCAACGACGAGATCACGCCCGACCAGGCCGCGGGTCTCGACGCGGGGCGCGGGCCCTCGCGCGTGATCATCTCGCCCGGGCCTTGCACGCCCAAGGAGGCCGGGTGCTCGGCGGCGATCATCGAGCGGTTCGCCGGGCGCGTGCCCGTGCTGGGCGTGTGCCTGGGGCACCAGACGATGGCCGACATGAACGGCATGACCGTGACGCGCCACGCGGTGCCCGTGCACGGCAAGACGAGCCCGATCCACCACGACGGGCGCGGCGTCTTCGCCGGGCTGCCCAGCCCGTTCGACGCGACACGCTACCACTCGCTCGTGGTGCTGCCCGAGACGATCCCCGCGCGACGCCCGGGCGAGGACGGCTGGGAAGTCTCGGCGTGGACGATCGAGCGGACTGAAGCGGGCGACCAGCGGCGGGTGGTCATGGGCCTGCGCCGCGCGTGGGCGGACGGCACGAAGCGCCCGCTCGAGGGCGTGCAGTTTCACCCGGAGAGCTTCTTGACGCTCGAAGGGCCGCGGCTGCTGGCGAACTTCTTGGCGCAGTGACTTGGCGCAGTGACCGGGAAGGTGCGCCGGCGCTCGTCCTGCTTGCCTGTCTCGCTCTCTCGCTCTCTCTACCGCTTCTTCCACGGCCCGCGGATGGCGAGCGTGAGGCCCGGGTGCTGGATGTTCATGAAGAGCGTCGAGCCATCGGGCGAGAAGCACGCGCCGGCGGTTTCGGAGGTGTTCACGCGGGTCATGGCGAGGCGGTAGGGGATGCCGTCGGGCGTGACGCCGACGAGCCCGTTCGCGCCGTCGCCGTCTTCGCAGACGATGAGGTCGCCCCAGGGGGCGACGGTCAGGTTGTCGGCGTTGTTGAGCACCTTGGAGTCGTGGACCTCGAGCATGAGTTCGAGGATGCCGGGGTTCTTTTCTTCGTCGGGCGTGCCCTCGGCCTGGCTGGGCGTGTACTTCCAGAGCTGGCCCATCTCCGACGAGCCGCCGCTGGTGGAGGCGAAGTAGGCGCACGAGTCGCCGTACCAGATGCCTTCGCAGCGGGCGAAGATCGCCCCGCCCTTGCTCTGGGCCTGCGTGCGGAGGTCGTCCTTGGGTGCCTCGACGTTGACGAGGTCGACCCAGCGCACGCGGAGCTTCTCGCCGACCTTCACGGTCTGGTGCGCCTTGTCCCAGTTGCGCGTGTCGAGCGTGGCGCGATCGGCGACGCACAGCGCCTGCAGACGCCCGCCGGCGAGCAGGCGGGTGCGTTCCTTCGGCAGGTATCGGTAGAGGCCGGCGTCGGCGACGTCCTCGGTCTGATAGACGGCGCCGCTGCGCGGGTCGAAGGCGACGGCCTCGTGGCGGAAGCGGCCCATCGCGGTGATCGGCTCGGGCTTGACGGCGCCGGTGGCGCCGGCGGGGACTTCGAAGACCCAGCCGTGGTCGTGCTCGCGGCCTTCGCCCTTGGTGAGGGCGGTCTCTTCGCAGGTAAGCCAGGAGTTCCAGGGCGTCGGTCCACCCGCGCAGTTCCGCGCGGTGCCGAACAGGCTCATGAACTGGCGCTCGACCTTGCCGGTGAGCTGGTTGTAGACGACGGTGGTGGTGCCGCCCAGTTCCGGGGCGCGCCCGCCGCCGGCGTCGAACATGCGGTCGGGGGCCAGCTTCGACAGGCGGGCGTTGTCGGCGCCGAACGGGCCCAGCGCGACATCGGTCGCGTCCATCTCGTGGTTGCGGACCAGGATGACGCGGTTGTTCTCGCCCCGGAAGGCGGCCATCCCGTCGTGCTTTCCGGGGAGGAGGAACCCGTCGTCCATCTCCTCGCCGGCGCGCGAGAACGTGGAGTACGTGAACCCGGCGGGAAGGTCGATGATCCCACGGGGGTCGCGGATCAGCGGGCCAAAGCCGGTGTCGGAGGCTTCGAGCGCCGAGGCGAGGGTCTTGTGACGCGCGTAGAGCGAACTGAGCCCGGCAAACCCGAGCGTGAACGCGGTGCCCCGATTCAGAAACTCACGGCGAGTGTGTGCCATCACTGATTCCTCTCGTGCAACGACGAAAGGTAGCGGGATGGGTCACGAACCCGTGCGGAGAGGTCGGATCCTCACACAGTCTTCGCGCGGCGACGACGGCACGCCAGCGCGCCCAAGGCAAGCACGCCCAGCGAGCCCGGCGCCGGGATCTTCGTCAGGATCAGATCGCCCTGGTTGCGGACGGCGTTGCGCTGATTGAACGACCACTGCACCGTCGGGAACTCGGGCGACGCGCTCTGGTACCCGATGGAGGCGAATCGCCCGCCCTCGACGCCCTCGTCCTGCACGTCCTGGTAGGAGAAGACCGCGAAGATGTTCGTGCGGAAGTCGTCGACGTCGTTCACGCGGACCTGGGTGGTGACGGTGCCGCCGAGCCCGCCCATCGGCACGTTGTTCCACTGGACGATGTAGTAGATGTCCGTCGGATCGTTGGTGAACTCGCGGAAGAAGAACTGGGTGGTGGCGACGGCGGGATTCGGGGTGTCCCAGATGATCGCCATGGCCGTCTTCTGGTCGTAGAGGTTCGGCGAAGGAAGGGTTTCGTACGCCCCGACGGCCTCGGACGCGCCGACGTTCGAGGCGATGGTGCAGCCGTAGCTCACCTTGATGTCGCCCGCGGGGAAGACGTCGTTACCGATCGAGGTGGTGACGACGGTCGAGCCGTTGAACGGGATGAAGAGTTCGATGGTGCCGGGCAGGCCCGCGATGTCCTGGAAGTTGCCCGACCCTTCCTGGAACTGGAGCTGTGCGCTCGCGAGGCTTGCGCAGGCCAACACCCCGAACACGAACGTGGTCCGATTCATCCGAATCTCCCTTCACCCTCGGCGGGCCGCCTGAAACTCCGGTGCGGCCGACGCCCAACGGCGTAGGGTACTCCGGAGTCGCCACGCCGCAAGACCTTACCGCGCGAAATCCGCGCTTAGGGCCCGGACGCGGGCGTCCCCTATACTGTCCCCGCCGCCGCCTTAGCTCAGTTGGTAGAGCAGCGCTTTTGTAAAGCGCGGGTCGCAGGTTCAAGTCCTGTAGGCGGCTCTTGCGAGCAGCGAGCGGCCCGCCGCGGGCGCCCAGACCGGAGCCGATAACCGCATGATCACCCCGTCGCCGACCACCGAGATCGACCCCGCGCTGGCCCGGGGCGTCCTCTTGGGCGTGCTTGCCCAGACCGCCACCAAGCCCGCCATGCTCGTGTTCGGCGTGCCGAACACGTCGTACGAACTGCACCTGCGTCCGGGGGGCGAGGTGCCGCCCGCGGTGGGCAAGCGGCTCATCGGGGTGATCCGGGTCGAGGCGCGCCGGGTGGACCGGGTGGACACCGGCGGGCGCTTCGTCGAGCCGGTCGCCGGTCGCCCGCGCCGGGTGCAGGGACGCGTCGTGCGCATGGACGGCGAGGCGCTGGTCGTCGACGCGGGCGTGCCGATCCACCTGCTGCTCTGCGACGCGCGCCAGGGCCCGGCGGACTTTGAGCCCGGGGCCATCGTGTCGTGCGACGTGCTCGACGGCGCGACCTTCACGCCCCGCACCGCCTGAGCCGTCACGACACGCGCGGGTCTACCACGCGGACGAGCACGTCGGCGGCGAGGTTCAGCAGCACGAGCGCGACGGCGTAGACCAGCACGACGCCCATCAGCAGGAACAGGTCCTTGTTCTGCACGGCGCTCACGAAGTGCTGGCCCATGCCGGGCACGCTGAAGACGGTCTCGACGACGAACGAGCCGGTCATGGCCCCCGCGCAGGCCGGGCCGAGGTAACTGACCGTCGGCACGAGCGCGTTGCGGAGGGCGTGCCGGAAGATCACGGTGCGTTCGGGCAGGCCCTTGGCCCGGGCCGTGCGGACGTAGTCGGCGCGCAGGGCCTCGATCATGCCCACGCGCGTGAGTCTCGCGATGTACGCGGCGTAGGGAAGGCTGAGGGTCGCCGCGGGCAGCAGCATGCTGCGCAGCGAGCCCCACCCGCCGACGGGCGCCCAGCCGAAGACGATCGCGAACAGCGCGAGCAGCGCGGTGCCGACGACGAACGTCGGCAGGCTGATGCCCACGAGCGCCAGCGAGAGGGTGAGCGCGTCGAGCACGCCCCCGGGGCGCACGGCCCCGGCGACCCCCGCGCCCACGCCGATGACGAGCGCGAGCGCGATGGCCGCGGCGCCGAGCGAGACCGAGACGGGGAGGGCGTCGACGATGATGTCGGCCACGCGCTGGTCGCGGTACTGCAGCGAGGGGCCCAGGTCGAAGACGTCGCGGCCGTCCATCGGCTCGCCGCGCCGCGCGTCGATGGCGTAGCGCACGCCGCTGGCGCGGAGCGTGTACGACCACGCGAACGACCAGAAGCTGTCGAGCCGGTACTGGGCGCGCATGGCGGCCTCGACTTCCGCGGGCGGGCGGCGCTCCGCGCGCTCCAGCGGGTTGCCCGGCACGCCCCACGCCAGCGCCAGGGTGAGGAGCAGCACGGCGCCCAGGATGAGCGGGAGTTGCAGCAGTCGCCGGGCGATGAGCGCGATCACGGCGTGGTTCCGTGCGGGGCGGGGGGTGCGGGCGGGGCGAGCGAGCCGCCGGCCCGCCCCGGGCGCATGGCGGGCGCGACGTCGGCGCCGACGCCGTCGCCGAGGATGTCGACGCGCGAGAGGTCCTGTGCCTGGCGCGGGTGGGGCGAGATGCCCCCGACGCGGTGCGGGTCGAAGAGGTACTGCTGCACGTACTGGTAGATCGGCGCGAAGGGCAGTTCGTGCTCGACGAGCAGCGCCTCGGCGCGCGCGAGGATGGCGAGGCGCTCGGCGGGGTCGGCGGCGCGTTCGGCCTCGGCCAGCAGCTCGTCGTACGCGGGGCTGGAATAGCCGCGGTCGTTGTTGCCGTTGCCGGTGCGGTTGAGGTCCAGGAACGTGGTCGGGTCGCCGTAGTCGCCGAACCACGTCGCGCGGCTCACCATGAACCGCCCGCCCTTCACGTCCTCGCGGAAGGCACGCGTCTCCTTGACGATCACCCGCGCCCGCACACCCAGGCGCGAGCCCCAGTCGCGCGCGACGGCCTGCGCGATGAGCGCGTGGTTTCCCTCGCTGTTCACGAGGATCTCGATGGCGGGGAAGCCCGCGCCGCCGGGGAAGCCGGCCTCGGCCAGTTCCCGGCGCGCGATCTCGACGTCGGGCTCGAGCCCCGGGGGCGAGGCGTACCCGCCGATCGAGCCGGGCGGGATGAGCGTGCGGGTCGGGCGCTCGCCGCCCCGGAGGATGTCGCGCGCCACGCTCTCGCGGTCGATCGTGCGGGCGAATGCGCGGCGGACGCGCGCGTCGGCGAAGGGATTGGGCGTGCCGTCGCCCAGGCGCGGGCGACAGTTGAAGTTGTAGAAGTACGTTCCGAACGAGGGAAACGCGTGCACGTGCGCGCGCGGATCGCGCGGGAGGGCGCGGTCGATCGCGACGGGATCGAGCCCGGCGGCCCGCAGACGCGCGACCTCCGGGGCGTGCGCCGCGTGGAAGGCCTGCTTGGCGGCGAAGATCTCGCCGCGATAAAACGGGGTGACGTCGCTGGTCCAGTCGACCGCGCCGGAGCGGAAGGCGAGGACCTGGGCGTTGCCGTCGGCGATGGAGGGGATGGCGACGCTGCGGACGTTGACGCGCTGGCGGTCCCAGTAGTGCTCGCTGCGTTCGAAGCGCATGTGGCGCTTGAAGCGCCACTCGGTGAGACGGAACGGGCCGTTGGACACGAGCGTGCCGGGGCGCGTCCACGAGGGGTCGGTGCGGCGCAGGGCGGTGCGCGGGTCGATGGACTCGTGGCGTTCGAGGGTGGCGCGGTGTACGGGCGCCAGCGGGCCGAAGGACGTGAGATCGAGGAAGTAGGGCGTCGGGCGTTCGAGCTCGACGACGAGCGTGCGGTCGTCGGGCGCGTGCACGCCGACGCGCTCGTCGAACGCGCGGACCGTTTCCTCCCACAGGGCCGCGGCCCGGGCGGAGTCACGGGTTGACGCCGCGGCGTACGCCGCGAGTTGACGCGACCGCCACTCGACGAACTCGCGCACGCCCCGCACGCACGAGAGCAGTGCGGCGTAGTCGCCCCCGCCGTCGGGCAGGATGAGCCGTCGCCACGCGTACACGAAGTCGTGGGCCGTGACGGGCGAGGCGTCGCTCCAGCGGGCGTCTTCGCGCAGGCGGAAGGTGTACGCGCAGGCGTCGTCGGAGATCGTCCAGGACTCGGCGACGCCGGGGACGGGGTCGAACGACTCGCTGAAGACGTCCCAGCGCGTGAGGCCCTCGGAGAGGAGCGACGCGGCGCGGAAGTCTTGCAGCCACGACATCTGGACGGGGTCGAGCGTGCTGACCTCGCCCCGGTTGACCATGACGAAGTCGGCGCGGGGGGGCGCGCCGCCCGCGAGCAGGCCCGCGAGGGCGACGGACGCCAACAGCACCAGCGGGAGAGCCAGTCGGAGCACGGGCGCAGCGTATCGCGCCCGCGCGCGGCGTTCGCACCGCGGGCGCCGGCGGCTCGGTTCTGACGGGCCGATGGCTACGGGACGAAGTGGTCGTCGGGGAAGTTGAACGGCGCCGCGGTGAGCACGCCGTTGGCGCCGATGGTCTGCTGCGCGTCGAGCAGGAAACGGGCCTCGCTCTGGACATCGCCGGCCTTGATGAGCGGGGCGAGCTGGGCGGCGCCCGTGCCCTGCTGGTTGAGCGATCGGCCGGCGAGCTGCACGAGCGTCTGCCCGAGCGCGACCGAGTCGGAAACCTGCTCGCGCGTGGCGCCGGGGCCGGCGGGGAGGTTCTTGTCCTTCACGACGCGGACGGCGTAGGCGATGAGGCGCCCGCCGAGCTGCGCGACGGCACGGGCCGTCTCCGCGTCGATGGTGACGTTCGGCTGGGCGATGATGTCGCGCACGCCGGTGGCGCCGCGGAGGTAGGCGTCCATGATCCCAGGCTCGCCGATCTTTCCGCCCGCGCCGCCAACGTGGGCCGAGAGACCGTCGGAGAGGGAGCGGACGGCCAAGGGCTGGGCCTGCGAGAACTGGGCGGTGGGGAGAGAGGCCCCCTCGAGCAGGGCGGCGGTGAGCGCCTGGAGCACCAGGCCGTCGGTCTCGACACCCATGCGCTGGCGAGCGGCGCGCATGGCGCGGTCGATCTGTTCGTTCTGGATGGCGGGGGCGGAGCGCTGGAGAGCGCCGAAGGTGCGCCGGATGCCGTACGCCGCCTGGTAGCGCAGCGCCGGGCGGGGCGAGGCGAGCTGGTCGAGCAGGACGGTGAGGCCGGGGTCGGTCGCGAGCTCGCCCGCGAAGACCAGGGCGTTGACCGCGACGACCTCGTCGGTGCTGGCGACGGCGCGGTTGATGGGCTCGGCGAGGGCCGCGCTGTATCGAAGGCGGAACGCGGCGGACACGTTGGGGTCTTCGAGCGGGCGGGTGAGCGCCTGGCGACTGGCGCGGCGCTTCTGGGCGTCCGGGCTGTCGAGGTCGCGCGCGTTCTCCAGGGCGCAGGCGCGGAGCTGCGCCTCGGCGTCGGGCGTGAGGGTGATCGCCGTCACGATCTCCGGGGGGATCGTGCACTGCTGCGCGAGCGCGGGAGCGCCGGCGCAGGCGATGCCCGCGATGACGATCGCGGCGCGGCCAAAGCCCGAACTGACAACCGTTCGACGGAATGTTCGATCGATCAACGCCGTATTCCTTCGTGTCGCCGCTGGCCGGCGCGGGGCACAAGCGTAGGGGCTGGAGGCCTGCGGGGGCGATCACCCTACCAAGGGCCGCCCGGGTGGTCAAACGGTGCGCGGGGTGTCAGTAGACCTCCATGAAGACGCGCCGGGTGGGGCGGACGTCCTTGTGCAGGTGCCGGCGCTCCCACCGGTCGATCTCGGCGAGCACCGGGGCGTCGGCCCGGAGGTACTGCTCGAGGGTGCCGGGGGGAAGCGTGCGGGCGAGGGTCTGCAGCACGCCGAGTTCCATGCCGGCGATGCCGCACATGTAGAGCAGCGTGCGTTCGCTCGCGAGCAGCGGGGCGAAGAGTTCGGCCGCGTGCGCAAGGCGGGCGTGGACGTACATGGGCGGGGCGCCGTCGGGCTGGGGCTCGCGGCTCAGAGCCGTCAGGTACGTGAAGTTCGGGTGCGCCTGCGCCAGGGCCCGCAGTTCGGCGTCGTAGAGGAGGTCGGCGGCGTAGGGGACGCCCATGACCAGCACGACGCGCGAGCGCACGCCCGTTTCGAGCAGTTCGCGGATCATGCCCCGGAAGGGGGCGATGCCCGTGCCGGTGGCGATGAACACGTAGTCGTGCTGCGCGGGGTCGGTCGGCAGCACGAAGCGTTTGCCGTTGGGGCCCGTGAGGCGGACCTGCTCGCCGGGCTGGAGGTCGCACAGGTAGTTGCTCGCGACGCCCAAGAACAGCTTGCCGGTCTCGACGTGCTCGTCGATGGTGCGCTTGACGGTGGTGGCGATGATGTTCCCCGCGCCGTCTTCGCCCGCGGTCGGGCTCGCGATCGAGTACAGCCGCAGGCGGTGGGGGCGTCCCTGCGGGTCGAGCCCCGGCGGGAGCACGCCGAACGACTGCCCGCTCACCCAGGCGCGTGCGAGGGGCGTGGCGGAGACGTCGAGCGCGAGGTGGCGCACGAAGCCGGTGGACTTGCGCGAGGCGGTGCAGCGCTCGTTCGAGACGACGACGCCGACGCCCGGGGCGGCGGGTGTCAGCAGGTGCATGCGGGACTCACGCAGCGCGGGCGTGCCGGGCGTGTCGTCGCGTTCCGTGCGTTCGGTCATTGCGAGATTCTTGGCAGCGGCGGGCCGGGCCGAATGCGCTGCGCGCCGACAGCCCGGGAAATCAGTTGCCGCCGCCCATGATTCCGCCGAGCACGGGCTCGAGCTTCGCGAGCAGGCCGGAGGCCGCGGCGGACTCGTCGGCGTACTCGCCGGCTTCGACCGCCGTGTTCCAGGCGGCGAAGGCGTCGGTGAGGCCCTTGAGCATGGGGGCCATCATGGGGGCCTGGGGGAGGATCTGGCGGATCTCCGCCGGCACGTCCTGCTTCCAGGTGCCGTCGCGCTGCACGAAGACGACGGGTTCGGGGAGTCCCTCGCCGCTGGCGGTGGCGCGATCACCGGCGATCTCCCACGTGACCGAGGAACTGGACAGCGTGGCGAGGGCCTCGGGCGAGATGCCGCCGACGCCATTGCCGCCGAACTGCGCGAGCATCGGGCCGATGGCCTGGCCCATGCCGCCCGCGCTGGCGAGAAGGTCGCCGAGGCTCTTGCTGAACTTCTCGCGCGAGAGTCGGTCGCTCTTCTGGGCCACGAACGTGACGCGGACGAGCGGGAGCAGGCCCTGACGCGCGCGATCGCTGGGGAGGTCAAGAGAATCGACGACGGCCTCGGGGTTCGCGGCGCGGAGGGCGCCGAGGAAGGCGTCGAACGCGCGCTCCGGGGTCGAGCCCGCCGCCCGCGACAGCGACGCCTGGAGCCACGGGGGCGGGGCGAGCGGGGAGGCGGCGTCGAGGCGCTCGTCGTTCGCGAGCTTCTTGGCGTCTTCGAGCATGGCGCGGAGCGCCTCGAGGCGCTCCTTGATCGGGCCCTGCGCCCGCACGCCCCCGGCGTCGTTGATCGCCGCGTCGAGGTGCTCGTTCGCCTTCGCCAGCGCGTCCTTGCGTTCCTGCGTCGCGCCGGCGAGGCGCGACTCGTACTGCGCCTTGCCCGGCAGGGCGGGCGTGAGGCGCGTGAGCGTGCGGAGGATGGAGGCGTACGAGTCGGCGCTGGACGCGCGGGCCCAGTAGAGCTCGGCGAGGGCGAGGTTCGCGCTCATGACGGCGGCCTTGCCCGCCGAGGGCGACTCCTGCGTGGACGACGCCCGCGCGGACTTGAGCGCCTTGTCGTACGCGGCGGCCGTCTTCTCGTAGGCCGGGGCCAGCGTCTGCGTGCGGAACTCGTCGAGCGCGTCGGCCTCGTTGCCGATCTCGACGCCCACGGCGGCGCCGGCGGCCCGGGCCTCGGAGGCCTCGCGCCGCGCCTCGGCGGCCTGGCGATTCAACGCCGCCTCGACCTCGTCCAGGTCCGCCCGCTGGTTCGACAACTGATCGAGGATCGCGCTGACCTCGTCGAACACGGGCTTCACGCTGTCGGCCTCGGCCTCGAGCTTCGCACCCTCGAGGCGCAGCCGCTCGCCCTCGAGGCGGATCTCGTTGGCACGCACGACCAGCCCCTCGCCGTCGGTGGCGCTGAGGCGCGAGGCCTGGTCCATCATGCGCGAGTACTCGGCCAGGCGCTGCTGCGCGTCGGCGAGCGTGCGCGACGCCCGCTCGCGGAGCGAGTCGAGGCGCGCCTCGACGGTGGCGAGGCGCTGCTTCTGCTCGGTGATCTTCGTGTCCTTCTCGCCCTTGGCGCGGGCGACGCGCGCGAGTTCGGCGGACGGGTCGAACGCCTCGGCGGCGGCGGCGGTCGCGTTCGAGAGCGCCCAGCGGTTGAGGTGCGAGTCGATGCGGGCGGTGCGGAGTCGGGCGGTGGTCTCGTGCTGCTCGACCTCGGCCGCGGGGATCTCGCCCAGGCCGGACTGCGCGCTGGCGAGCATGAGCATGAGGGCCGCCTTGTCGGCGCCCTCGGCGTCGGCGGCGACGCCCTGCAGGTCGGAGGCGATGCCGGCGTAGACCTTCTGGCGGACGGCCTCCGGGGCCGGGGCCGATCCGCCCGCGCTCATGGCCGTCAGTTCGCGGGCGGCGTCGTCGCCGGCGCGGGACGCGGGGGTGCCCCGATCGCACGCGGTGAGGGCCAGGCCGCACACGCTCGCGAGACCCAAGGCCCGGATGATCATCTTCATGCGCACTGAACTCCTGCGTTCGACTGGGCTTCCCGGGGCGTGCCGGCGACCCTCCGTGCGAGGGACAGGCCGCGCCGGGAAGCGGGCACTGTAGCAAAAACCGGGATCGTGATCTATCTCTGTACGCCCGGGGGCCGTCCCCGGATCGGCGTCCGCCGCGCTAGCGGGGGCCTTCGGGCGGGGCCTGCTCGGCCCGCGGGCGGGGCGGGGTGTAGTCGACGGGGTAGTCGGAGCGCGGGCGGTACATCATCCGGATCCACTGGACGGCGCGGAGGTAGCGGTCGTCGTCGCGCCCGACGAAGGCCGGGCGCCAGCGCCCGCGGTCGAGGCCGGCGACGTCCGGGTGCTTGAAGAGCGCCTGCTCGCGGGGCAGGCCGAAGTCCAGCAGGGGGCTGCGCTCGGGCTGCTCGAAGTCGATGAGCCCGAGGTTGTCGCGGGTGCGGAAGCGGGAGAGGATGAGCAGGTTGGTGAGGGCGGAGGCGTCGCTGCCGTGGCGCTGGTTGAAGAGCCAGAGGCGCCCGGCGTCTTCCCCGCCGTGGCAGCGGGTGGTGGCGCAGGTGTTCATGAGCCAGGTGCGATGGACGTCGTCGCGGAAGACGCGGAGCGACGCCGGGTTCTCCAGCACCTGCACCTCGGGGTAGAACTCGCGGGCGCGGAGGGCGAACATCCACGCCAGCACGTCGGCGGCCTTCTGACGCAGGAAGACCTCGCGCCCCTCGGGCGAGACGGGCACGGTGCCCAGGCCTTCGACGTCGCGCCCGGCGTAGCGGTCAAGGAACCGCCGGACCACGGGCTTGGGGATGAGCAGCTTGGGCGGGTTCTTGAGATCGACCTCGTACAGGCGCACGAGGTTGATCTGCGCGGGCGTCAAGAGTGGGAAGGCGGGGCGGTCGGCTTCCCCGGGGCCGATCTGTTCGGAGGCCGGCTCGTCGGGGCTGCGCCGCGCGTCGCGGATCTTCTGCTGCTCGACCACGAGCGTGCGCAGGTCTTTGGCGTTCTGGTTGGCGGGCTCGATGCGGAGCACGCCGTCGATCTCCCAGAGGGCGAGATCAAGCCGCCCGCGCGCGCGCAGCCACTCGGCGAGGCGCAGCAGCCCGTCGATGTCCTCGTCGTCGATCGTGGCTCTGAGTTGGAGGTAGCGTTCCTCGACGCTGGGAAGCGGGACGACGCTGGCGACCGACGTGCCGTCGAAGGGCGTGGCGATGCCGTTGATCGCGAGGACGACGCGCGTGGGCGAATGTTCGACGATGAGCCCGGTGAGGCGGCGACCGTCGCGGAGCAACAGCTCGACCTCTGTGCCCGAGGGAATAGGCGTGAACGCGTCGGGCGCCGCGGGCGGCGGGGTGGCGGCGTCGGGCTGCCGGGCTGTCCAGCCCAGCGCACCCCCGACGAGCAGCAGCCCGGCGCACGCCGTCGCGGCGAGCGCGAGGTGCGTGCGGCGTGCGCGGGCGCGCGGTCGGGCGTTGAGTTGGCCGGGTGGATGCTGCACGGTTCGGCCGCTCCTCGCGCGATCCGCGCCCGGCGCGGGGGGGAAGCCCCCCGCGCGGACGCGAGCCGCCGTGATTACTTGCCGGGCGTGTGGGTCGCTGCGGAGAGGCCCGGCACGCCGGCGGCGCCGGTGGGCACGCGGGCCGTGCTGGCGCGGACGTCCTCGCCGATGGGCTGGGCGCGTCCGCCCAGGTGCTGGGCGAGGAAGCCCTCGACGATGGCGTTGAAGGCCATGTTGTTCTCGGGGCGTGCGAAGCCGTGCCCCTCGTCGGGGAAGACGACGTACGTCACGGGGATGCCCTTGCGTTCCATCGCGGAGACGATCTGGTCGCTCTCGTTCTGCTTCACGCGCGGGTCGTTGGCGCCCTGGCCGATCAGCAGGGGGCGGGTGATCTTGTCGACGTGCGTGAGGGGCGAGCGCGAAGCGAGGAAGGCGCGGCCTTCCTCGGTGCGATGGTCGCCCACGCGCGAGGTCATCATCTCGATCATCGGGGCCCAGTGCATGGGGATGGAGTTGAGCAGCGTGACGAGGTTGCTGGGCCCGACGATGGACACGCCGCAGGCGAAGACGTCGGGCGTGAAGGTGAGGCCGGCGAGCGTGGCGTACCCGCCGTACGAGCCGCCCATGATCGCGACCTTGTTCTTGTCGGCGACGCCCTTGGACACGGCCCAGTCGACGGCGTCGAGCAGGTCGTTGTGCATCGCGGCGGCCCACTCGCGGTCGCCCGCGTTCACGAACTCCTTGCCGAAGCCCGTGGAGCCCCGGAAGTTCACGCTGAGCACCGCGTACCCGCGGTTGGCCAGCCACTGGTGGTAGGGGTTGAAGCCCCAGGAATCACGCGCCCAGGGCCCGCCGTGCACCATCAGCACCATCGGCAGCGGCTTGTCGGGCTGGCCGGCCTTCTTCGTGTCCGTCCCCGCGGGGATCGTGAGGTAGCTCACGAGGTTCATCCCGTCGCGGCTCTTGATGACCACGGGGTGCATCTTCGCGAGCGGCTGGCCCTCCAGGCGCGGGCGGTTGGTGTACAGGAACGTCGCCTTGCCGGGCTTGCCGGACTTGGGGTCGCGGTCGTACCGGTACAGCCGCACAGGCCCGTCGTCCATCAGGTAGTTCACCAGCCAGCGCGAGTCATCGAGCGTGCGGCTCGAGATGCTCACCTCGCCGTCCGCCACGGTCTTGAGGTACGCGAGGTCGGGCTCGATCGAGGGGTCCAGCACCTGCCAGCGCACCCGGTCGAACTCGAACGACACCGCCTGCGCCTCGTTGGTCTTCGGGTGCGTGAGGACGCCGTCCGCGTCCGCCTTGGGGTCGGCGGCGAGCGTCTTGACCTCGTCGGTCTTGAGGTTGACGAGCGTGAGGCGTGAGGTGTTGCCGTCGCGGCTGTCCACCATGTACACCGACGAGCCGTCCTTGGTGAAGCCCTGGGGCGAGGTCGTCAACGCGTCGGCCTGCGCCACCGTCTGCCAGGGCGTGAACGAGCCCTTGCCGTCGGCCTTCAGGAACTCCAGCCCGCCGTCCGCGGTCTGACGCATCGCCAGGCGCGGGGTGAACGAGTCGTCGGCCATGATCGCGGCGTACTCGTCGTTCTCCATCACCAGCGTCAGTTGGCCGGTCGCGATGTCGACCTTGTAAAGGTCGTGGTACGACGGGTTGCGGTTGTTCAGCCCCACGAGCACCGCGCCGGGGAAGAGGTCGGAGACGCCCTGGACCTGCGCGGC
This sequence comes from Planctomycetota bacterium, assembly GCA_033763975.1. Classification (NCBI taxonomy): domain Bacteria; kingdom Pseudomonadati; phylum Planctomycetota; species Planctomycetota bacterium. The sequence goes on along the minus strand of JANRJM010000014.1, from coordinate 83,717 downwards.
CGGGCGGAGCGTCATGTACTGCGTCTGGCCGTCGGGGCCCCTGCCGGTCGGCACGCGGATGGGGTTCCCGTCGGGCCCGGGGATGGAGTCAAAGGGCGTGAGGTCCCGCGCCTTGCCGGACGCGACCTCGACGCTGTAGACCTTCCAGTTTTCGTCCCCGCCCGCGTCCTGGAGGTAGAGGATGTGGACGTTGTCGTAGGCCCAGAAGTACTGGCGGATGCCGCGCTTCGTGTCGGAGGTGATGGCGCGGGCCTTGGAGACGTCGTCGGCGGGGGCGACCCAGACGTTGAGCACGCCGTTGAGGGGCGCGAGGAACGAGAGCCACTTGCCGTCGTGGCTGAGCTGCGAGCCGGCGCGTTCGGGGTTGCCGAAGAGGACGTCGCGCGGGATGAGGGGCGTGGACTGCCCGCCGGTGGCTTGCGGAGCGCTCACGCCTCCCCCCATCTGGGCGAACGCGCCCGAGGTCAGACCGACAACGAGACCCGTGGCCAGAAGACACGCCGACATCCGCGTACGCATCAGGAGTTCTCCGCGAGGCCGACGGCACGGGTTCGACGTGCACGCGGGCCCGAGTGATTGGTGAAACCGGCGCACCGTCGTGCGCTGCCGCTGGAGCCCGTCGGGGTGTGTGACGGTCGAGGCGTCGACGCGTTCCGGGCGGGGTGGCGGGAATCCCGCCGCCCGCCCCGATCCGCCTTCAAGCGGCCTCGTCGCCGCACGTCGCTGCACAATGCCCAGGAGAGGACTTGAACCTCCATGCCCTTGCGGGCGCTACCACCTCAAGGTAGTGCGTCTGCCAATTTCGCCACCTGGGCTGGCTGCACCCCGGGGCGTCGCCGCCACGGGATGGGGAGAAATATACGCCCCGCGTTGGACGAAAGCAGGAAGCCCGGCGCCTATTGTGCCCCCCCGTCGTCGCGTCGCACGGTCCGCGCGTCGGGACGTTGGGGGTCCGTGCAACTCGCGCACACTGTTCCGCCCCGCATTCCCGAGCAAGGAGTGGGCCGCCATGGGTCTCGCCACGCCGCACGATTCGACGCCGCCCGGCTGGGGCGCGTTCGTCGCGGGCGTTGCGGGCCGCCTGGCGGGGGCCATGCCGGGCGCGGGGGCGCGGGTCGAGGGCGACCGGGTGGTGCTGGACGCGATCGGCGCGTCGGCGCGGGCGTGGTACCGGCTCGACCCGGTCAAGACCCTTCCGGCCGTGTCGCTCGTGACGCCCGACCGCTATCTCAGCCAGTCGATCGAGCAGGACCTGGTGCACACGGGCGACGCGCTGAGCGAACTTCTCGAAGAGGAACTCGTAGACCTGGGGTTCGCCGAGGCGACCGGGCTGTCGCCCTCGCTGCCCGTCGAGCATTTCCGCGACGAGGCGAAGCTGTTCACGTTCCGCACGATCCTGCCCCGGGAAACCGCTGTGCTCGACGAACGCACCGCGCGGGCCTGCGTGCTCGCCCTGCGCGCGTACGACGCGACGTTCCGGCGCCTGGGCGACATGGAAGGGGGCGGCGAGTAGGGGCGTGTCAACGTTCGCCCCGGACCGGCATCTCATGATCACTCCAGGCACACAACTCGGTCCCATCGGCGCGTCGTCGTGCACGCGCGGGTCGGGCCCCGGAGGCGGCGCATGCGCATCCTGATGCTCGGGTGGGAGTTTCCGCCCTTCATCGCCGGCGGGCTCGGCGTCGCGTGCTTCGGCCTGACGCGCGCCCTCGACAAGGCGGGGCACCAGGTCGTGTTCATCCTGCCCAAGCCCGTCGACACCTCCATGGCCAGCCACGTCCGGATGCTCGCGCCGCGCCTGGCGGGCGTGCCCGGCGGCGGCGGAGGAGGCGGTACGTCCCCGAGCGGGGTGCCCGCACTGACCGACCTCATCGACGAATCCGGCATGCCGCTCTTCGGCTTCCGCCACGCCGTCTTCAAGGGCGTGCCCGCCTCGTTCACCAGCCCGTACCCCGCGTTCGACCAGGCGAAGTTCGTGAGCCTGTCGGGCGTCGCCGGCGGTCAGGCCGCCCTCTCGCCCGAAGAGCTCGAGGCCATGGCGCTGCCGACGATGTCCGACATGGCGATGTCGGGCCAGGGGGCGCCCGCGCCGTCGGTGGTGGGGGGCGGCGGGGGCGCCGGCGCGGGCTACGGCATGGACCTCGTGGGCGATTCGGAGCGGTACGCCCGCCTGGTCGTCGCCCTCGCCTCGCGCGAGCAGTTCGACGTCGTCCACGCGCACGACTGGCTGACGTACCCCGCGGGCATCGCGCTGGCGAAGGTCACCGGCAGGCCGCTCGTGGTGCAGGTGCACAGCACCGAGTTCGACCGTTCGGGCAACAACGTCAACCAGCGCGTGTACGACATCGAGCGCGCGGGGATGCACGCGGCCGACCGCGTCATCGCCGTGAGCCAGATGACCAAGAGCATCTGCGTGCGGCGGTACGGCGTGCGTCCCGACCGCGTCGACGTGGTGTACAACGGCATCGAGCGCGAGGCCCAGCAGCCCGGCGCGGGCGAGCGCATCGAGAGCACCGACCGGATCGTGCTCTTCCTCGGGCGCATCACGATGCAGAAGGGCCCGGAGTACTTCATCGCCGCCGCCAAGCGCGTGCTCGAGAAGGTCGCGAACGTCAAGTTCGTCCTCGCCGGCTCGGGCGACATGGCCCTGCGGATGATCGAGCTCGCGGCGGGCATGGGCATCGGGCACAAGGTGCTCTTCACCGGCTTCCTGCGCGGGCGCGACGTCGACCGCGTCTTCAAGATGGCCGACTGCTACGTCATGCCCAGCGTGAGCGAGCCCTTCGGCATCGCGGCGCTGGAGGCGATCTCGCACGATGTGCCCGTCATCCTCAGCAAGACCAGCGGCGCCAGCGAGGTGCTGACCCACGTGCTGAAGGTCGACTTCTGGGACATCGACGAGATGGCGAACAAGATCGTCGCGGTGCTGCGACACCCGCCGCTGGGGCAGACCCTGCGCCAGCACGGCACGATGGAGCTGCACCGCCTGACGTGGGACGGGGCCGCCCAGCGATGCGTGGAGTCGTACCAGTTGGCGCTTGCGCAGCGCAACGGGATGGCGTAGGCCGGCCGGGGCCGGGAGCACGCCCGGCGGCAGAAGCCCGCCGAGCGCACGCCCGGCGCGCGTGGTTGCCCGGCGCGTCGGCCCGCCAAGAATCCGGCTATGCCAAGCTTCGACATCGTCTCGCGCGTCGACTTCGCCGAGCTCGACAACGCGATCAACAACACGCACAAGGCCGTCGCCGCCCGGTTTGATTTCCGCGGCGCGACGGCCGAGATCAGCGTGGACCGCAAGGAAAAGAAGATGAAGTTCGTCGTGGACGACGCGACGAAACTGCGAGGGCTGCGCGAGATGTTCGAGTCCGCCGCGTTCAAGCGCGGGCTCGTGCCGGCGACGTTCGACTGGCAGGAGCCCGAGCCGACCGTCGCCGGCAAGGTCAAGTGCGAGGTGAAGCTGCGCGACGGGCTGGAACAGGACCTGTCCAAGCAGATCGTCAAGCTGGTCAAGGAATCGAAGCTGAAGGTGCAGGCGTCGATCCAGGGCGAGGAGGTCCGCGTGACGGGCAAGCAGATCGACGACCTGCAGGCCGTCATGAAGATGGTGAACGCCGGCGGCTTCGGCGTGCCGTTCCAGTTCGTGAACATGAAGAGCTAGGGGGAAGGGACGGCGTTCGGCAGGCATTAGGCATTAGGCATTCGGCATTAGGCATGGGGCGTTCCGCGTTCCGCGTTCGGCGTCGGCCTATGGCCGGTGGCATCCGGTATCCCGCGTGCGGCATCCTTGTTCTCGCCGCGACGCGGCGTGGGTGAATAGCCGGGGGTCGTCCCTCGGGGGCGACCTTTCCGGGGGTGCCGCTTCGCGGCGCCCTCGCTCGCGCGTCGGGCTCGTACCGGGCGTCGTGCAACAGCGTACCGGCCAGCCCGCGTTCAGCTCGCCTGCGCCCGCGGGTGGGCCTTCTGGTACGCGTCCTGCAGGCGCTGGGCCGTCAGGTGCGTGTAGACCTGCGTGGTGCTGAGGCTCTGGTGCCCCAGGAGTTCCTGCACGCTGCGGAGGTCGGCGCCGTTGTCCAGGAGGTGCGTCGCGAAGCTGTGGCGGAGGGTGTGGGGGCTGATGGTCGGGTCGAGCCCGCACTGCTTCAGGTACTTGTCGAGCTTGCGGCGCACCGAGCGGCTGGAGAGGCGCCCGCCGTGCTTGTTCACGAACAGCGGCCCGGTCTCGCGGCCGGCGAGGCGCGGGTCGCCCTTGAGCATCTCGATGTACCGCTGGATCGCGCCGATGGCGTGGCTGCCCAGGGGCACGATGCGTTCCTTGCTGCCCTTGCCGCGGACCTTCAGGGCTTCGCCCACGAGGTCGAGGTCCGTGATCTGCAGGCCCACGAGCTCACTCACGCGGATGCCGGTCGAGTAGAGCGTCTCGAGCATCGCGCGGTCACGGCGTCCGAGCACGTCGGAGTCCGAGGGCGTCGAGAGCAGGCGTTCGATCTGCTCGATGGTGATGGCCTTGGGGAGTCGCTTCGCCTGGCGCGGGGTGCGGATGACCGTCATGGGGTTGCCCATGGCGAAGCCGCGCCGGTCGGCCCACTTGTAGAACGAGCGCAGCGTGGCGATCTTGCGCGCCATGGTGGCGGCGGAGTAGCTCTGCTCGCCCAGGTGCGCGAGGAACTGGCGCACGATCTCGGCGCTGGCCATCAGGATCGGCTCGGTGACGGTCTCGGGGCGGAAGGCCGGATCGATCGGCGCGTTGGGCGCGAAGGCGGCGCCGCCGGCCTTTCGGGCGAGGGCGGCCTCCATGGCCTTCGATTCGCGCGCAGGGTCCACCTCGATGCCGTACTCCGACGCGAGGAACTCCACGAACTGGCGGAGGTCGGCGCCGTAGCAGCGCGCCGTGTAGGGGCTGAAATGACGTTCGTTGGCGAGGTACGCCGTGAACGCGTCGGTGATCGGGAGGGTCGTCATCGATGCAACTCCTGCGTGCCCTCGGGCGTGGCTGCGTCGCAGGCGCAGCCCGGGCGATAACCCAATCGTCGGAGTTTCTCGGGCCCGCCTTCAGCCCGAATGTGTCCGGCACCCTCGAATTCACGCTCGGCACACGCGCTCATGGCGTCCGCTCCCGGGGGGGCGAGGCGTGCACCCGGGCCTCGCGCACCCATTCCTGGCGGACGAGGTCCTCGACCGCGCGGAACGCCGCGAACTCGCTGTACAGGTCGATGCTCGCCAGGTAGCGTCGCCAGCCGAGCGCGGACTCGCCCTCGTGCCGTCCTTGCGCGTACGACTGCACGTCCATCTGCACCTGGTGGTTCTTGGCGTCCAAGTGCAGCGAGGCCGTGGCCCAGGGCGCGTCGGGGTGTGTCGGGGCGGCGCTGGGGCCGGGGGCGCGAGAGCCGTCCGTGGGCGAGACGCCGAGTTCTCGCGGGCGGAGGGCCGCGGCGGGCCCGCTCATCGCTCCGGGACGCGGGAAGAGCGCGATCGCCATGCCCACCGTGGGCGTGTAGGGGTCGTAGGCCGTCAGCGTCCCGACGACGATGGCGTCCACACCCAGCGCCTGCGCCAGGCGGCGGGCGTCGGCGGGGGAGGCAACAGCCTTCATCTCCAGGGCCCGCATCGCCGCGATCGTTCGGTTCAGGGGGACGGCACGCACGCCCTCGACCTGCTCGGCCGCGGCGACAAGTTTGTCGGAGATCGCCTGCGTGTCGGCGATCGACACGCCGCTCTCGTTGCGCAAGGGTGCGACGGCCCAGACCACCTCTGCGCCCTGCGGTGAATACGGGGACGTAAGCGTGCGCGGGGCGACGAGCACATCGCGTGCAGGATTTGCGCATCCGGCGCACAGCGTCAGGAGGGCGAGCGCCGCCAAGGGCAACCGCCGCCGTATCTCTCTGTGTCGACCCGATCTGCCCGTTCCGCCCGAGTCGCCCATCGGCCCCATCTCCGTCGCGCGGCACGATCCGCCGACGGCGAAGGCCCTCCCCCAGTCACACCTCAGTGCGGGGCGGCGGTCCCATGCTCGTCCACGTTCGCGACGGCACTGTTATCGGCATGATCGCCCTTCGGGGGTTGAGTCGTCCCGGCGGGATGCGCATCGGTGGCCGCGTGCCCCGCGTGCCGGCGGTCGGAGGGCGGCAGGCCCGCCGCGGCGGCGCGGATGGCCGGGGCGAGGTCCATGACCCAGATGTTGTCCGAGCCCGCCCGGTCGGAGACGAAGAACAGCCGGTCGGAGGCGCCCCAGGACGGGCTGAGGTTGACGCCCTTGCCAGAGGTCAGGCGGACCTTGCCCTCGCCGTCGGCCCGGACCATCCAGAGCGAAGCCCCGGCGGGGCGCGCGGCACGGCGCCACTGCCCGTCGGCGGGGGCGTCGATCTCGGCGAAGACGATCCACTGCCCGTCGGTGCTCCACGCGGGGTTGATGAACGCGCGGGTCGCGCTGCCGGCGATCTCGGTGGCGTGGGTGGCGACGCCTTCCTTGAAGTCGATGGTCCACAGCCCGAACCCGCGTCGCCCGCGCTCACGTGACAGTTGGAACAGGATCCGGTCGGCGCCGTCGGCCCCCGTGCCCGCGGCGGGGCACCACTTGGGGAACAGCCCGTAGCCGAGGAAGACCGGCGTCGTGGGGTTGGCTACCTCGGCGGCCCACATCTCCCAGCGCCCGCTGCCCGCCCCGCGACGAGAGAACACCAGGCGCGAGCCGTCCGGAGACCAACTGGGGGCGATCTCGTCTTCGGCCTCGCCCGTGATCAGCATCGCCTGCCCGCCGGTCGCGGGCATGACGTAGATGTCCCAGTTTCCGGCCCGGTTCGACGTGAACGCGACCCACTCCCCGTCGGGGCTCAGGGCGGGCATCTCGTCGTCGCCGGGGTCGTTGGTCAGTTGCGTGACGACGCGGCTGTCGACGCGCTTGGCGTAGATGTCGCTGGTCGCGCGGTGCTGCGTGCTCGCGAAGAACAGGCGCGTGCCGTCCTTCGAGACGCTCGGGTCAAAGTCCGCGCCTTCCTCCGCGAACGACACGCGCGAGACGCTCACCTGGCTCGGCGGCTCGTCGGGCGCGCCCGCGCCCGAGGTTCCATGCCCGGCGGCGTGCGAAGACGTGTCGTGCGAAGACGTGTCGTGCGAAGATGTGTCGTGCGAAGGCGTGGCCCCGTGCCCGGCGTCGGCGACGGGGCGGGTGACGTGCCCGGGGGCGGGGTGGTCGGCGTGCGGCGCCGTGGCGACGCGCACGCCCGAACGCGTGGCGTTGGGGGTGGTGGGGGGCGTGTCGGCGGATGACGTGAGGCCCAGCGTGCCGCACGCCGCGGGAAGGGCGGGCAGGGCGAGCAGGCAGGCGGCGCGGGCGAACGATCGGGAGAATGTCATGAACGGACCTCCGGCGCAGAACACGTCGGCGGGCGCGACCGGCGCGCCACGCTCGGACAGATATCGACCCGAAGTCGACCCGACCCCAGTCCGGCCCGCGCGCTCGGGGCGTCAGAGCATGGACTGGCGCTGGGTGATCGCCGGGCGCCCGGCCCGACGCACCCGCCCGGGGGAGACGCCCCGCGGCTCGAGCGTTGCGCTGAGGTGATCCAGGTACTCCGCGAGCGCCTCGGCCCGAAAGGTCGCGAGGAACTCGGGGGCGGCCGTCGGGTTCAGATCGATGATCCGCTCCACCAGTTGCGCGGGCGTGAGCCGCGCGGGTGACGCCGGTTCTTCGAAGTGAAACTCAACGTGGACAGGGCGAGCAGGCAGCGCGGTGGCGCTGAAAGCCATGAGCGGCCTCCATGCCGGGTTCTACCCGGGAGCGAGCGGCATCCTGCCTCGGTGCGTGGTCCGTTCCGTTCCATCGACACGTCCCCGCGGCGTGCCCCACGCTATAACTCGTCCGGACGTTCGGATCTCGGACGTTCCGCAACTCGCATGCCACACGACCTCGACCCCACACGCCCCGTGCCCGCGCTCCGATTGCTCGCCGTCGCCGACCATCCGGTCATCGCCGCCCGCGTCGCTGGCGACGCCCCGACCGACGGGCAGGGCGTGCTGCTCCGCGACGGCTGGTGGGACGCGCTCGAGCACATTCCACGGGCCGGCACGGTCATCGTGCGGACAACGCCGGGCATCGACGACGGGCCGGCGTGGCTCCCCGGGGCGCGTGGCGCCATGGCGGAGCGCCTGGACGCCCTCGAGGCGCGAGTGACCGACGGCGTGCTCGTGGTCCTGCCGCACGCCGAGGGCGTGATCTCCGACGTGCCGTCGACGCGCACGATGCTCCGCGCGCGCGAGCGGTGGTGGCTGCTGCTCGACCCGCTGGCGCTGCTGACGCCCGCGATGCTGGCGGACGCGCCCGACCACCTGTCGCGCGTCTTCGACGCGCTGGGCGAGCACGAGCGACTGTGGGGCCTGGTGCTGCCCGGGCCGGGCCCGTGGCGCGAGGCGGTGGGCGCGCGGATCGAGCACGCACGCCGCGAGCGGGCCGACGCGGGGCGGGGCGTGCTTGTGCTGGAACGCTCGCCCTGACCGACCCGGCGCGAGCGGCTGCGGATCGGAGTGCTGCGGGCCTGCGGCACCGAACCCGCGGATTCGAACACGAGGTTACGAGCCGGCGGCGGGCGATTCGGCGTCCGGGGCGTCGGCGTTCTCGTTGGGGCGTGCGGCGGGCTCCGCGTCGGGCTCGATGCCCAGCCACGCCTGGTACGCGGCGCGCTGCGCGTCGGTGCGGTCTTTCATCGGGCGGACTTCGAGCGTGCCGCCCTCGCGCCATTCGGGGGTGAAATCGATGTCCATCAGCCGGTCGCGCCGCATGATCGAGAGGCGCACGGGCGTGCCCTCGGCGAGCGATCGCAGGCGGGTGTCGAGGTCTGCGGCCTTGAGACGCCGCCCGTCGAGCGCGAGGACGAGATCGTCGGCGATGAGTCCGGCGGCGTGCGCGGGCCCGTCCTGCATGACGCCGGTCACGAGCGCGAAGGCTCCTTCGTCGCGCAGGCGCAGCCCGGTGTACGCGACGCGCGCGGGGTCGGTGTCGGCACGCTTGCGGTGCAGTTCGAGCCCGACGTGCGCGAGCAGCGGGGCGTAGTCCGGCAGTTCGCGCCCGCGGACGTGCGCGTCGTAGAACGCGGTCATGTCGGCGCCCGCGGCGTCGCGCATCGCGTCGAGCACGTCCTGCACCGTGTAGCCGCGCGAGGCGTCGGGGAAGCGGGCGTAGAGCGTGCGCATCACGTCGTCGAGGCTGCGAGCATCGCTGGTGGCGCGCCGGATGGCGAGGTCGAGCGCGAGCGCGATGACCTCGCCCCGCGAGTAGAACGAGACGGTGCTGTTGGGAAGGTCCGGGCTGGGGCGGCCGAAGAACTTGATCCAGGCGTCGAAGCTGGAGTCTTCGAGGCTCTGGACCTTGCCGCCCGGGCGTTCCATTTCGTCGCGCAGGGTCGTGCCGAGGTGTTCGAGGTAGGCCTTGGGCTTCACCTGCCCGGCGCGCACGGGCAGCAGCCCGTCGTAGTACGACGTCACGCCCTCGGCGAGCCAGAGGTGGCGGGTGTAGTCCTCGCGCTGGTACTCGTAGGGCACGAGGTCGGCGGGGCGGAAGGCCTTGACGTTCCACGTGTGGAACAGCTCGTGGTGCAGCAGGCCCAGGAAGCGGGTGTAGGTCTTCTCGTCGTCGAAGGTCTCGGGGCGGGCCTGGCAGACGGTGGAGTTAAGGTGTTCGGTGCCGCCCCCGATGCCCGGCGCCACATGGATGAAGAACACGTAGCGCGAGGCGGGGAACGAGCCGAAGAGTTCGATCTGCTCGTGGGCCATCTTCTCGATGTCGTCGAGCAGGCGGGCCATGTTGATGCCGCTGGGGCGCTGGGTCCAGGCGGTCTCGCCCCAGACGGCGACCTCGAACTCGACGCCCCGCACGCTGCGGGCGGCGTGCTCGTGCAGGCCGACCTCGATGGGGCTGTCGACGAGCACGTCGTAGTTCGGGGCCCAGAGCGCGCCGTCGCGCGTCTCGAGCCCGCTGGCGATGCGCCAGCCGCCGGGCAGGTCGATGCGGACGGCGGCGGGCTCGGCGCGGCGCTCGTGCAGGTAGAGGAACACCGCCGACCCGCTGAGGTACGCGTGCGTCGCGTCGGCGTGGCGGGTGCGTTCGCCCAGCGAGTTCGCGTAGATCTCGTACGTGACGCGGACGTCGCCCGCGGGGATGGCGCTGATGCGCCACGAGGCCTTCTCGAACTTCTCGACGGGGAGCTCGGCGCCGGAGGCGTCAGTCGCGTTCAGCGTCCGCACGCCCGCGGCGAGATCGAGCAGCCCGTACCGCCCCGGGCGCCACACCGGCAGGTGCACGTCCATCTCCGGGCGGTCCCACGCGGGCACGGTCATGGTGATGGTGACGAGCTGCGCGTTCGCGCGTGACAGGTCGACGCGGTAGTCGGTGGGATCGGCCCCCCGGGCCAGCGTGGTCACAAGCACCAGGAGCGCGAGCGTCGCGCCGTGCAGGACGCGGGAAGGAACACCACACACCATGCGGCCTCCGTGGATAGCTGCGCGGCAACCCGCCGCGGGCTGATCCTACTCTGAGCCATGACCTCCGGACCAACGACCTCGTCCGCCCCGTTCGCGCCGCCGCTGGTCGCGATCTGCCGGCGTCTGCCCGGCGAGATCGACCTCGGCCCGGGCGCGTCCCGCCAGAACAGCGAGGAACGCGCGCTGACGCGCCCGGAGCTGCTGGAGTTCGTGCGCGGCGCGAGCGTGCTGATCACGTGGGTGTCGGAAAAGGTGAACGCCGAGGTGCTCGAGGCCGCGGGACCGAACCTGCGGGGCGTGTGCAACTTCGCGGTGGGCACCGACAACATCGACCTGGCGGCGTGCAAGGCCAAGGGCGTGATCGTCACGAACACGCCCGACGCCGTGACCGAGGGCACCGCCGACATCGCCTGGGCGCTACTGCTGGCGGTGGCGCGCCGGGTGGTGGAGGGCGACCGGTTTGCGCGCTCGCCCGAGTACGCCGCCCGCGGGCCCTTGGGGCCGAGCGAGTTCCTGGGCGTGCACCTCACGGGTCGGACGCTGGCGATCGTCGGCGCGGGGCGGATCGGCTACGCGACGGCGTTGCGCTCCATCGGCTGGGGCATGCGCGTGCTGTACGTCGCGCGCTCGCGCCACTGGAACTTCGAGCTCGCGCCGCTCGCGGCACGGCGCGTGACGCTGGAGGAGGCCCTGCGCGAGGCCGACGTCGTGAGCCTGCACACGCCGCTGACGCCCGAAACGCGCGGGCTGATCAACGCGGACAAGCTCGCGCTCATGAAGCCCGACGCGATCCTGCTGAACACCGCCCGGGGGCCGATCGTCGACGAAAGCGCCCTGGCGGCCCACTTGAAGGCCCGACGCATCTACGGCGCGGGGCTGGATGTCTTCGAGCGCGAGCCCGTGGTGCACCCGGATCTGCTCGGGCTCGATAACTGCGTGCTGACGCCGCACGTGGGCAGCGGGGCGGCGAAGTATCGGGCGCTCATGACGGAGATGGCGTGCGCGAACGCGCGGGCGATCTTGGAAGGACGCGAGCCGCCGAACCGGGTGGTGTGATGGACGCGTGCGCTGCCGAAGGTCGCTGCGAAGGCCGAGCGCCGGCCGGGCGGTCCGCGCGGGCTCGGGTGCGCCAAAACGCCGAGAAATGCGGCGGAAAAAGCCACTTCGGGGATTTGAACCCCGGACCTACGCTTTACGAAAGCGTCGCTCTACCGCTGAGCTAAAGTGGCGTGCCGGGCCGTTTGGAGCCCGGGGTGGAAGTATCGCCCTCCCGGGGCGACGTGTCCACTGCGGCGGGGGCGTTTCGTCGGGGCGGGCGGCGTCGGGTCGCGGCGGCGTGCCGTCGCGGGCCGCCGGGCGTCAGTCCAGGCATCAGTCTGTGCGTCAGTCGGGCCTTCAGTCGGGGCGTCAGTCCGGGGGGGGCAGGCGGACCTCGGGCAGGGGCTCGGGGCGGGCGTCGCTGGGTGGGGCGGGGGCGAACTCTTTGAGTTTGAACGCCTTGCGGTGGTCGGAGACGGGGGTGCCGTCGGGCCGGTGGCCGCGCATGTAGTCCATAGCCCATTCGTTCTCGCCAGTTTTGTGCAGGCGGCGGATGTTCGTGCTGCGGCGCGAGGTGAAGTAGTAGAAATCCTGCTTGAGGACGGGGTCTTCGTCGAGTTCGTGGAACTCGGGGGTGACGCTCTCGAGGAGGGCGAGGGGGAAGGGCACGAGCATGCAGACGGGCTCGCCCTTGCGGAAGAAGACGTCGACGTTGCGGCGCATGATCTTCCAGTTCATCGTGAAGGTGTACGGGGCCCAGTCGGTCTCGACGATGCCGTCGAGGGCGACGATGTTGTCCTTGGGGGCGTTGGAGGGGCCCCGGACCCACAGGCCGTAGCCCGGGCTGGTGCGGAAGAGCCAGGGGAGGGAGAAGGTGAGCACGCCGTGCCCGAAGTGCCCGGTGATGTGCCCCTTGAGGTCGCCCTCGCCCTGCGGAAAGCGGACGGTGGTGCTGGTGGGGTCGGGCTTGCCGTTCCAGGTCGCGACGCAATCGAGGGGCGATTTGACGATCCAGCCGGCCTGGTTGGCCATGACGAGCGGGAGGCAGCGGTACGCGAACTTGTCGACGGTCTGGTCCATCCAGTCGCGTTTTCCGCCCGCGGGCTCGATCTCCCAGCCGTGGGTGTTCCCGACGCGGAAGGCCTTGAGCGTGCAGGTCATGGGAGGCTCCTTGCCCGACATGCTACCGGGTTTGGGGCCCGCAACGAGCCCATTTTGCTCGCGCCCTCCGCGCCGGGCGGGGCCTCCGGGCGCCCCCGCGGTGCGGCATGGCACGCGCGCGTGGGCGCGGGCGCGGGAACCACACCGGCGGGGAACGCGTCCAAGAGGGGGTCGGGTTCGGAGCCGATATCATCTGCGTCGGGCGGGTGGCTCGGTTCGAACGGCGTTCCTGGAACCGAGGGTCCCGCGGAGGCTTGCCATGCAGCGTGTCACGCATCGCGTTTCGGTCGTGGGTCTGGTCCTCGCCGCCGGGATGTTCGGCGCCCACGCCGCGGCCCAGGTCGCGGCGCCCGCGGGCGGCACGCCCGTGCGGGTCCGGTCCACGGGCTCGCCCCAGCGCGACACGCTGGTGAAGGTGATGCGCCAGGTGGAGATCGAGTTCACCGACACGCGCCTGGAAGACGTGATGCGGTACATCGCCGAGATCTCCCAGGCCGACATCGACGTGTTCTGGATGGACGACCGCAACAGCGTCGGCCTCGACAAGGAAATGCTCATCACGCTGAAGGTGCGCAACGCCACCACGCTCGCGCTCATCGAGAAGGTGCTGGAGCGCGCCTCGGCCGACCAGCCCGGCGGCAGCACGTGGCAGATGTCCGAGTCCGGCACGCTCCAGATCGGGCCCAAGGACCGCCTCAACAAGTACAAGCGCGTCGAGCTGTACAACGTGCAGGACCTGCTCCTCGAACTGCCCGACTGGAACGAGGTTCCCGATTTCGACCTCCAGTCCGTCCTGCAGAACACCGGGCAGGGCGGCGGCGGGCAGTCGCCCTTCCAGGAGAACAACGAAGGCAACGGCCCGACCAAGCGCCCCTACGAGGACCGCCTCAACGACCTCATCAGCCTCCTCACCACCCTCGTCGAGCCCGAGCAGTGGGTCGACAACGGCGGCGACGGCGCTTCGCTGCGGGGCTTCCAGGGCAACCTCATCGTCAACGCGCCCGATTACGTGCACCGCCAGATCAACGGCTACCCGTACTGGCCCGCCACGGCCACGCGCGTCGCGCAGGTAAAGGGGCGGCGGTGGGTCACCCTGGGCGTCGACAGTTCGATCGCGAAGATCGCGGGATTCACGAACGTGCCCGTAACGGCCGTCACCGGCTCGGGCGAGATCGTCACCAGCAACCCCGGCGGCCCGGGCGGCTCGACAGCACCGGGCGGCAAGCCCGCGGCCCAGCCGGGTGCGAAGCCGGGCGAGCAGAAGCCCGCGGCCAAGCCCGGCGAAAAGCCGGCCGGCCAGAAGCCCGGCGACGAGAAGAAGCCGGCTGACCCGAAGGCCGACCCGAACGCCGACGCGCCCAAGAAGGACGACAAGAAGTAGCGGTACGAGCCCGACGCGCAAGCGAGGGTCTCTGTCCCGTCGGCGCCAGGACCCTCGTCGAGACACCAGACCCCTCGCTGGCGCTGGGGGCTCGTAGCGGAACTTCAACGAGCACCAGCCATGCAACGCGGCGCGCGGGCCGCTTATTGATACTCGCTCAGGGGCGGGCAGACGCAGACAAGGTTGCGGTCGCCGTAGGGGTTGTCGACGCGTCCGACGCTGGGCCAGAACTTGTGCTGACGCAGCCACGCGAGCGGGAACGCCGCCTGCTCGCGCGGGTACGGGCGGTCCCACGCGTCGCCGGTCACGACGTGCACGGTGTGCGGGGCGTGCTTGAGGGGGTTGTTGGCCTTGTCGCTGCGGCCTTCCTCGATCGCGCGGATCTCCTCGCGGATCGCGATCATCGCGTCGACGAACCGGTCGAGCTCGTGCTTGGGCTCGCTCTCGGTGGGCTCGATCATGAGCGTGCCGGGCACGGGCCAGGACATGGTTGGGGCGTGGAAGCCGAAGTCCATGAGGCGCTTGGCGATGTCGTCGGGCTTGATGGCGGCGGACTTGTCGAAGGGGCGCACGTCGATGATGAACTCGTGGGCGCAGCGCCCGTTCATGCCGGTGTACAAGGTCGGGTAGTGGGCCGCGAGTCGCCGGGCCATGTAGTTGGCGCTGAGCATGGCGACCTCGGAGGCGCGGGTGAGGCCGTCGGCGCCCATCATGGCGATGTACATCCAGGAGATGACGAGGATGCTGGCCGAGCCGTACGGGGCCGCGGCGACGGGCCCCATGGCCTTGTCGCCCGCCCCTTGCGCGCGGAGGGTTTCGGGGAAGTTGACGGGATGCCCGGGGAGGAACGGTGCGAGGTGGGCGGCGACGCCGATGGGGCCCATGCCCGGGCCGCCCCCGCCGTGCGGGATGCAGAAGGTCTTGTGGAGGTTGAGGTGGCAGACGTCGGCGCCGATGTGCCCCGGGCTGGTGAGCCCGACCTGGGCGTTCATGTTGGCGCCGTCCATGTAGACCTGCCCGCCGCGTTCGTGGACGACGCGGCAGAAGTCGCGGATGCGTTCTTCGAACACGCCATAGGTGCTGGGGTACGTCACCATGAGGGCGGCGAGGCGGTCTTTGTGGGCCTCGGCCTTGGCGGTGAGGTCGGCGAGGTCGACATCGCCGGCGGGCGTGTTCTTGACGACGACGACCTCGAAGCCCGCGCAGACGGCGCTGGCGGGGTTCGTGCCGTGGGCGCTCTCGGGGATGAGGCAGACGGTGCGGTGCGACTCGCCGCGTGACTTGAAGTACTCGCGGATGACCATGAGGCCGGTGTACTCGCCCGCGGCCCCGCTGTTGGGCTGGAGCGAGACGGCGGCGAAGCCGGTGATGGCGGCGAGCCAGGACTCGAGGTCGCGGAAGATGCGTTCGTAGCCGGCCCACTGCTCGCGCGGGGCGAAGGGGTGCAGCCCGCCGATGGTCTTCCACGTGACGGGGATCATCTCGCTGGTCGCGTTGAGCTTCATGGTGCACGAGCCCAGCGGGATCATGCTGTGCGCGAGGCTGAGGTCGCGCCCCATGAGCGTAAAGATGTAGCGGAGCATCTCGTGCTCGCTGTGGTGCGTGGTGAAGACCGGGTGCCGCAGGAAGGGCGACCGGCGCGCGAAGCGCTGGTCGACGCCGAGGTCGTCGGGGGTCAGCATCTGCCCGCTGAAGAACGTCGGGCGCTCGCCCGCGTTGAAGAGCGCGAGCAGGTCGTGCACGTCGTCGAGGGTGGTGGTCTCGTCGAGGGCGATGCCGAGCGAGCCGTCGCCGAAATCACGGAGGTTGATGCGCCGGGCCCGCGCGAGGTGCAGGACGGCGCTCGCGCCCGAGGCGGGCGTCACGCGCAGCGTGTCGAAGCACGCGCCCGGGCGGACGTCGTGCTTGAGCGCGACGAGCCCGCGCGCCAGGAGCGACGTCAGCCCGCGGACACGCCGGGCGATCGCGGTGAGCCCGTCGGGCCCGTGGTAGCAGGCGTACAGCCCGGCGATGATCGCGAGCAGGGCCTGGGCGGTGCAGATGTTGCTGGTGGCCTTCTCGCGCCGGATGTGCTGCTCGCGCGTCTGGATCGCCATGCGCAGGGCCGGGCGGCCCTGGGCGTCCTTGCTCACCCCGATGATCCGCCCGGGCAGCTTGCGGACGTACTGCTCGCGCGTCGCGATGAACGCCGCGTGCGGCCCACCGAAGCCCATCGGCACGCCGAAGCGCTGCGCGCTGCCCACGGCGACGTCCGCCCCGAGTTCGCCCGGCGGGGTGAGCAGCGTGAGGGCCAGCAGGTCGGTCGCCATGACGACGAGCGCGCCGCCCGCGTGGGCCTTCTCGATCGTGGCGCGATAGTCCTCGATGCGCCCGTCGGTGGTGGGGTATTGCAGCAGCACGCCGCAGAGGTCGGGCGTGACGCGCAGGGACGCGGGATCACCCACGTCGAGCGTGATGCCCAGGGCCTCGGCGCGGGTGCGGACGACGCCCAGCGTCTGCGGGTGGCAGTCGGCGCTGGCGAAGAAGCGGGTCTTCTGGTGCTCGGCGATCGAGAGGCACATCGCCATGGCCTCGGCCGCGGCGGTGGCTTCGTCCAAAAGGCTCGCCCCGGCGAGGGGGAGGCCGGTGAGGTCGCTCACCATGGTCTGGAAGTTCAGCAGGGCCTCGAGGCGACCCTGGGCGATCTCGGCCTGGTAGGGGGTGTACTGCGTGTACCAGCCGGGGTTCTCCAGCACGTTGCGGAGGATGACCGGGGGCGTAAACGTGCCCGCGTAGCCCATGCCGAGGTACGACTTGGCGACGATGTTCTTGCCGGCGAAGGACTCGAGGCGCTCCAGGGCCGCGCGTTCGCCGAGGCCGCGGGCGGGCAGACCTTCGAGGTTCAGAGGTCGGGGCAGGCGGATGGAGGCGGGGACCACGGACGCGGCGAACGCGTTCAGGTCGGGCGCGCCGACGGTGCCGAGCATTTCGGCGATCTCCGCCTCGCTGGGCCCGATGTGCCGGTGCCAGAATCCGTCGGCGGGGGGGAGCAGGTTCGAGAGACTGGCGGCGTCGGACGACGGCGCCACGTCGTGGCGATCGACGGATCGTGTCATGGTGGTCATCTGTGTGCTCGAGAGGCGGCGGGGCGTCGCGGGATCGAACGCCCGCCCGCGACCGCCGACTGTAGGTTCGGGGCTCGTGGCCCCGGCGATTCACCCCTCGCCGCCCGACCGCGCTCGTTCCGGCGATCTCGCCCCGCCGGTACACTCCCCTTGTCCCCGGGAAGGCTCGTGCGACACGAGCCACCGGCGGTTCGCGAAAGGCTCTTCCCATGCGTCAGCGTCTCCTCGGTGTGCTCGGCGCCCTCTGCCTCGCGGCGGGGGCGAGCGGGCAGTCGCTCCTCCTCGACCAGCACCTCGCCCCGACCGACGAGGGCGTCCTGCGGCGTGAGGCCGAGGTCTATCGCCAGCACCTCTTCACGCTCGCCGACCCGCTCTTCGAGGGCCGCGCACCCGGGACGTTGGGCAACCGGGTCGCGGCGTCGTACCTCGAACTGGAACTGCGCCGCCTGGGGCTCGAGCCGGCGTTCCCGGCCGAGGGCGCCGAGCCGGGCTCGCCGCGCACCACGTATCGCCAGGCGTTCGACCCGCGCGGGGCCCGCGCGCCCGTGGGGCGTGCCAAGCTCCCGCGCAAGGCGTTTGAGTATGGCGAAGGCGACGCGCGGGTGTCGCTCACGCACGGGACGGACTTCAAGATCCTGGGCTACTCGGGCGACGGGGCGGTGACCGGGCCGCTCGCGTTCGCGGGGTACTCGATCGAAGAGGGCGAGGACGACTACACGTCGTACCCCCGCGGCAAGATGCTGGAGGGCAAGGTCGCGATCGTGCTGCGGTTCGAGCCGATGACCGCGGAGGGGCGGAGCAAGTGGGCGGAGACGGGCTGGACGGTGAGCGCGGCGCTGGATCCCAAGCTGCGGGCCGCCGCCGAGGCCGGCGCGACGGCGATCATCCTGGTGAACCCGCCCGGCGCGCAGGACCCGCGCGTGGGCGAGGTGGCGGGGCTGGAACTGGGGACGAGGCCGCTGCGGGTGCCGGTGGTGATGATGACGCAGGACGCGGCGGACGCGCTGGTGAAGGCGGCCGACGCGCAGGGGCGTTCGCTCGCAGACCTGCGGGCGCTGGCCGACGCGGACGGGGGCGTGATCGACCTGCCCAAGGCGCCGGTGACGCTGGACGTGAAGGTCGAGCGCGCGTCGACGCGCACGGACAACGTCGGGGCGATCCTCCCCGGTCGCGGCGCGCTCGCCGACGAGTGGATCATCATCGGCTCGCACTACGACCATGTGGGGTACGGGCAGGTGGGCGCGCGCCCCGAGAACAACGGCAAGATCCACCCGGGGGCCGACGACAACGCCTCGGGCACCACGGGCAACCTGCTCGCGGCGGCCCGCCTCACCGACGCGTACGCGCAGGGCGAGGGCGACGCCCGCTCGATCCTGTTCCTGTGGTTCAGCGCGGAGGAGTCGGGCCTGGAGGGCGCCCGCCACTTCGCCGACAACCCGATCATGGACCTGCGCAAGGTCTCGCTCATGCTGAACATGGACATGATCGGCCGCCTGCGGGAGCGCCGCGTCGAGGTCGGGGGCGTGGGCACGGGCGTGGGGCTGCAGGAGTGGCTCCAGCCGTACTGGGATTCGTCGGGGCTGGAGGTCAAGCCCATCCGCATGGGCGCGTCGAACTCCGACCACTTCGCGTTCCACCTGAAGGACGTGCCCAACCTGTTCTTCTTCACGGGCCTGCACCGCGAGTATCACACGCCCGCCGATGTCGCGGAGCTGGTGAATGTCGAGGGCGCGGTGCAGATCGCGGACCTGGTGTCGCGCGTCGCGCTCGACGCGGCCCAACGCCCGGAGAAGTTCGAGTTCGACTCGGGGCGTGAGCGGGCCGCCGACGCGGACGAGCCCCCGCCCGCGCCGCGCACGGGCCTGCGCGTGCGGTTCGGGATCATGCCGGGCGACTACGCGGGCGAGGACGGCGTGCTCGTGGGCGACACGACCGGGCCGGACACCCCGGCCGCCAAGGCCGGGCTCAAGGCCGGCGACCGCATCACCCGTTGGAACGGCGAGAAGGTCACGACCATCGAGCAGTGGATGGGCCTGATGGCGAAGAACAACCCGGGCGACGTGGTCGAGATCGTGTTCGTGCGCGAGGGCGCGGAGCAGACGACCAAGGCGACGCTCGTCGCGGGCGGGCGCCCGCGCCCGCAGTAGCGGGGCGGCCGAAACTCGCGCGCTCGGACGCGAGATCCCGGTCCCTCTCGCACGAAGCTGGGCCCTACCGCACGAAGGTGGCCCCTACCGCACGACGCTGGTTCCTACCGCACGAACCAGCGCAGGCGGTAGTTGCCCTTTTCCATCACCATGTCGAAGCCGGTCCAGTAGAGGTCGGTCGCGCCCACGCCCTTGATCTGCAGGCGGTAGGCCGAGCCGCCGATGGGACGCAGGTACAGCCCGGGCGTGCGTTCGCCGTCGGGCATGAGGTTGAACAGGCTGGCGATGTCGTCGCGTCGCGTGAGCAGGTAGTCGAACGCGTCGCCGGGGTCGACGCCCCGCTCGGCGCACTCCGCGCGGGTGGCGCCCGAGAGCACCTGCTCGACGAAGAGTTCCTTCTCGCCCCGGTCCAGCGTGTTGTGGATGTGGATCATGAGGTGGCGGGCGCTGCGCGCCACGAGCACCTTCTTGCCGGGCTCGACCTCGCGCTCCAGTTGCTCCACCGGGATGGCGGCGGGGTCGACGTAGTCGCCGAAATCACGCCGCACGGGCGTGTTGCTCTGCGCCCCGGGAAGCCCGCCCAGGAACGGCTCGTAGCGGATGACGCGCGTCTCGACGCACCCGCCCGCGAGCAGCACGAGTCCGGGCAGGCCCAGGCGGGCGAGCAGCGCGCGCCGGCGCGTTCGATGCTGGCCGGGCGCGAAGGTCATGCCGGCGTCTCCTGTGCCCGCGACGCGACCGGCGCGGTCTCGACGCTCGATCGCCCGCGGCGCCACAGATCGTGGACGCGCAACGCGGCGTTCGGTTCCGGGCAATCGGCCCGCCAGTGGCACCCGCGGCTTTCCTTGCGCCACGCGGCGGCCCGGGCGATCACCGCGCCGGCCAGCAGCATGTTCTGCGTCTCCCAGCCCTCGGGGTCGTCGAAGATCTTGTCGAGGGTGTACCGCGCCCAGAAGTCGATCATCTCGACGACGCTCGCCAGGCGCTGCCCGGAGCGCTCGATCCCCACGTTCTTCCACATCGCCGAGCGCAGGCTCGAGCGCACGTCGGACAGGTCGAGCTCGCCCAGATCGCTGGGGCGGATGTCCGACACGATGGGCACCGGCGCCCGCCCGTTCGACGGCGACAGGCGCCCGGCCTCGCCCGCCAGACGCCCCGCGATCTCGCCGAACACGAGCCCCTCGAGCAGCGAGTTGCTCGCGAGGCGGTTGGCGCCGTGCACGCCCGTGCTCGCCGCCTCGCCGATCGCGAAGAGCCCGGGCACGTCGGTGCGCCCTTCGAGGTCGGTGCGCACGCCCCCGATCATGTAGTGGGCCGCCGGGTGCACGGGGATGAGGTCGCGCGTCGCGTCGAGCGAGAACTTGCGGAGCAGGGCGGCGATGCCCGGGAACTGGCGGGGAAAGTCCGGCACGTGCCGGCAGTCGAGGCGCACGTGGCTGGTGCCCTGGCGGTGGATGGTGCGGACGATCTCCCGCGCCACGATGTCGCGCGGCGCGAGCTCGGCCAGCGGGTGCACGTCGACCATGAACCGACGCCCCGACGCGTCGAGCAGGTGCGCCCCCGCGCCGCGCACCGCCTCGGTGATCAGCGAGCGGCTTGCCCCGGGCAGGTACAGCGTCGTCGGGTGGAACTGCACGTACGCCATGTCCGCGAGCGTCGCGCCCGCGCGATAGGCCATCGCCAGCCCGTCGGCCGTCGCGCCCGGGGGGTTCGTCGTCTCGCGATAGACCATGCCCGCCCCGCCCGAGCCCAGGATCGTCGAGCGCGCCCAGATCACCTGCAGCCCGAACTTGGGGTGGTGCGTGATCGCCCCCATCACCGGCGAACCCACCTCGGTGCTGGGGGTGATGAGGTCCAGGGCGAAGCACCGCTCGAACACCCGCACCGAGCTCGCCTCGCGCGTCCGCTCCAGCAGCACCCGCTGCAGCTCGCGCCCGGTCTCGTCGCCCCCGGCGTGCAGGATCCGCGCGTGCGCGTGCCCGCCCTCGCGACCCAGCGAGAGCTCGCCCTCGGCGCCGCGATCGACCTTCATGCCCCAGTCGATCAGTTCCTGCAGGCGGCGAGGGCCCCGCTCGACGAGCAGGCGCACCGCCGCGTCGTCGCACCCGCCCGCGCCGGCGACCAGCGTGTCGTGCACGTGCGACTCGGGCGTGTCGGTGTCGCTCAGCACGCCCGCGACGCCCCCGGCCGCCCACGCGGTGTTCGTGCCCCGCGCGTCACCCTTGAGGAGCACGATGACCTCGCCGTGCGCGCCCGCGGCCAGCGCCGCGCGCAGCCCGGCCACGCCCCCGCCGATGATCAGCGTGTCCGTGAAGATCTGGGGCAGCAGCCCCGATCGGAACGGGATGAGGTACCGCCGCTGGTCGAACACCCCGTCCATCAGCCGGCGTACTCCCCGTTCACTCGCCGCCGCCCTCGCCCGCGTCGCGGGGCGCCACGTACCACGCGAGGTGCTCGGCCTCGCGGCGCCAGAGCATGATCCCGGGCCCGCCGTCGAGCGAGTACGACGCCTGCCCGTCGAACCAGTACTCGTCGGTGGAGGGCACGGGCGCCGCGCGCCCGTCGGCGAAGAGCGCGGGGCGGACCGCCATGCGGTCGTGCGAGCCGGACTTGCGGTCGCCGCAGGCGTTGTCGGTGCGGGTGATCTGGCACCCCGACTCGACGAACTCCAGGGCGTCGAAGTGCCCGTGCCCGGGGACCCAGGCCGAGACGTTGTCCAGCATCGCGATCGTCTGCTGCGAGCGCTGCAGGTGGTCGATGCGGCGCCACTCGCTGCCGGCGTACCGCCCGTCCCACCCGGCGTGCGCCTGGTTCGAGACGAACACCGACGCGTTCACCCGGTCCTCGACGACCGTGCTGAACAGCCACCCGTTGGGCGCATGGTGCAGAATGCCGTTGTGGGTGTAGCGCTCGCGCTCGCGGGTGGGGCCGATCTCCGAGCAGCGCCAGACCCCGGACGGGACGCCCCAGCCGTCGGCTCCCGGCACGAACCGCACGCCCTGCCAGCGCGCCAGGAACGCGTTGATGAGCCACGCGTTGGACTCGGTCGAGCCGTCGTCCAGGCGCTCATTCAGGATGTGCAGCTTGGGGGGCAGCCGTTCGCGCGACTCCTGGGCGTAGGTCAGCATGAACACGCCCTGCTGACGCAGGTTCGACGAGCAGACCACCAGACGCCCCCCCGCCCGCACCGAGGCCAGCGTCGGCACCAGGATGCCGATCAGCACCGCGATGATCGCAATGACAACCAGCAGCTCGATGAGCGTGAACGCCCGCCCCTGATCCGTCCGCGTCGTCATGGCCCGCGACTCCAGAACCCCACAGGCCCGCTGGAACCAGTCTACCGCGCACACCCGCAGGCGGAAGCCCCCGGCGTCGATTCCGCCGGCGCCCGCCCCAGCATGAGATCCAGTTTCCGGACCAGGAACCCGCAGTGGTGCTCCAGGTGCCAGGTGTACATCGCCACGAGGTCGCGGACGCTCAGGGGCCCCAGCGTGGGGTGCATGCCCCGGCGCTCCAGCGCGGCGGGCTCGAGCGACAGCAGCCACTGGCTCGTCCACTGGCGCAGCGTGTGGATCGTCGCGAGCGGGCCCCCGAGGGCCTGCATGACGCGCGCGTGGTCGCCCTCGGGCGTCTCCGCGTACCCCTCGTGCACGTTCCCGTACATGTTCGCGTCGATGAACGCGTTCTCGTCCCACTCGGTAAAGAGCGGGCTGTCCTCCGCGACGGCCCGGCGCATCCGGTGGATCGCCGCCAGGTCGGCGTCGGCGATGTGCCCGAGCAGCACGCGCACGGGCCAGCGCCCCACGCCCGCGTCGGGCAGGAAGGCCTGGTCGATCTGGCGCTCGGAAAGTTCGAAGACGCGCCGGTCCACGCTCTCGATGCCGCGCCGGAACCGCATGATGAGCCGGTCGGTCTCGATCACTTTCAACTGCTCGACGGTCATGGACGTCAGGGGCTCGCGGGCCGTCTTGCAGCACCCGCCGCCCTGCTTGCCCGACCCGCCGCAGCAGCCTTCGCTTTCTTTGCCCGGGCTCTTGGCGCTCCCGCCGCAGCAGCCGCCCCCGCCCGTCGCTGCGCCCGACTCCGCGTGCGTCTGTTCCATCTGAGCGTCCCTCGTGTGGTGAACAGACAGGGTAGCGCCCCGCGTCGTGCCCGCTACCCTCCGCCATGCCCCCGCCCACCACCGGCAGCCGTTCGCTTGCCCTGCGCGTCGCGACGCTTCCCCGCGACACCAACCACTACGGGACCGTCTTCGGCGGGGTCATCCTGTCCTACCTCGACCAGGCCGGATTCGTCGAGGCGCGCCGGCACGGGCAGCACCGCTGGGTCACCGCGGCCCTTGATCGCGTCGAGTTCAAGTCTCCCGTTCATGTCGGCGATGTCGTCAACTTCTACACCACGACCTCCAAGACCGGCACCAAGAGCGTGACCGTCGAGGTCGAGGTCGAGGCGGAGCGATTCACCTCCGGCGAGTGCGTGAGCGTCACCAAGGCGACGATGGTCATGGTCTCGGTCGACGCCGCGGGCAAGCCCATCCCGTTCCGCGATCCCCCGACCGTCTGACCGTTCGCCATGCCCGACGCAACGCCCACCCCGACCAACGCCCCGCCGCGCCTGGCCGTCTTTGCTTCCGGGGGCGGGCGGACGTTCGGGAACCTGCACGATCGGATCCGCGCGGGCGCGCTCCGCGCAGAGATCGTCGTGCTCGTCGCGTCGTCGCACTGCGGCGCGCTGGCGAAAGCGTCTGAACGGGGCGTCCCCTCCGAGGTGCACCCCGGCGAGATCCCCGCCGACCGTCTCGCCTCGATCCTCGCGCCCTACCGCCCGGACTACCTCGTGCTCGCGGGGTACCTCAAGAAACTCCACATCCCGCGCGGCTTCGAGGGACGCGTGGTGAACATCCACCCCGCGCTCCTGCCGCGCCACGGCGGCCCGGGTATGTACGGGCGCCGGGTGCACGAGGCCGTCCTCGCCGCCGGCGACACCGAATCCGGCTGCACCGTTCACCTGTGCGACGACGAGTACGACCGGGGCGAGATCATCGTGCAGCGCCGGTGCCCGGTGCTGGCGGACGACACGCCCGACACGCTCGCCGCCCGCGTGTTCGCGGAAGAGTGCGAGGCGTACCCCGCCGCGTTGACGATGCTCTTCGAGAACCGGCGCCCACCCTCGGGCGTCTGAAGAGGGCGTGCGCCGCCCCGGCGTCCGAGAACAGCACCCGTGCAGCCACAGCGCTCCATCTTCGTCCGTCTCGTTCTCGCGGCGATGCTCGCGCTCGCGGCCCCGCACGCCGCGCGGGCGCTCGCGCAGCCCGAGGCCCGCGACCCCGACCGGCAGGCCCTCGCGAACGACTATTTCCGTCGGGCGCTCGAGGCGTTCAACCGCGCCGACTACGCCGCGGCCGAGGGCTTCTTGCGCCGGCAACTCGCCATCCAGCCCCGCAACTTCGTGATCCACTACAACCTGGCGTGCTGCCGCTCGCTGCAGGGCGACGCGCCCGGCGGGCTGGAGTTCCTCGAGCGCGCCATCGAGCTGGGCTTCTCCGACATCGCGCACCTGCGCCGCGACACGCACCTCGCGCGCGTGCGCGAGCTGCCCGGGTTCACGCGGATCGTCGACAACTGGCCGGCGATCCAGGCCGCGGCCCTCGAGGCGAACCTCGCGCACCAGAAGTCGCTGCTCACCGGCACGTACCGCGAGTGGCGCGACGACCGCCTGCGCCTGGTGTACCTCTCCGCGTACAACGGCGAGTCGGACGCGAAGGTGAGCGACGAACTCGCGCGCCTCGCCGACTGGTGCGAGACGACCGCGATGCCGGGCGTGCTCTCGGACCCCGACGCCGCCAACGACGCGTGGGTCATCGTCGTGCTCCCCACACAGAAGGACTTCGACGCCTGGACCACGTCGGTGTACGGGCGCACCGCCGTCCGCGGCACGAGCATGATCGCCGGCTCGTACGAGCACGACTCCAAGCGGCTGGTCGCCATGGACCTGGGGGCCACGCTCCGCCACGAGTTCCTGCACGTGCTGCACTGGCGCGCGATGACTCGGCGCGGCCAGGCCCATCCCATCTGGATCATGGAGGGCCTGTGCAGCCTCGCCGAGGACTACGACCTCGCGCCCGACGGTTCGGTCCGGCCCGTGCCCTCCTGGCGCACCAACACCCTCCGACGCATCGAGCGCATCGGCACGCTCATGCCCATCGAGGACCTCGCCCGACTCAGCCAACTCAAGTTCACGTCGTCGCGCCCGCTGGCGCACTACGCCATCGCCCGCGGCGTCTTCCTGTACCTCGCCCAGCGCGAGCGCCTGGGCGCGTGGTACACCCACTACACGACGAACTACCGCGACGACCCCAGCGGCGTGAAGTCGCTCGAGGTCGCCCTCGACATGCCCATCGAGCAGATCAACGCCGACTTTCGCGCCTGGGTCCGCGCGCTTCCCGAGGTCGCCGAAGAGATCGCGCCCGGTAAGGCCAGCCTGGGCGTCGAGGTCGAGAACGGCAGCGGCGACGGGCCGGTCGTCCGCTCCGTGCGCCGACGAAAGGCCGATCCCAAGGTCGACCTGCGCCCGGGCGACGTCATCACGGCGGTGGGGGGGCGGCCGACCCGCGACCTCGCCGAACTCGTCCGCGTGCTGAGCAGTTTCGAGCCCGGGGAAGCCGTCGAAGTGTCGTACCGGCGCGTCCGTCTGGTCGGCACGACCACCGTCACGCTGGTCGCGAAGTAGACGGGCGCCGGCGCGCCACGCTGTCAGTCCGATCCGCCCGGGCGCTGGTACTGTCGCGCATGACCGACCCGCTCCGCTCGTCCTCGCCCCCGCCGGGGCCGGCCCACCCGTCAACGCCCGCGGGCGCGGCCCCGGTGCGCGTCGAGGCCCCGGACACCCCGCCCGCGCAGCGCCCCATCGAGCGCACCGACCCCGAGCGCCCGTTCCGCGACGTGATGGGCGGAGCCGCCCGCATGCAGATCGGCGTGCTCGACCACGGGTTCATCGCGCTGGTGGACGCGATGCCGCGGTTGGTGCCCGAGGGGCAGACGGCCGACGCGGCGATCGTGCAGGCCGCCCGCGTGTCGTACGGGCAGGGCACCAAGCAGGTGTCGGAAGATCGCGGGCTGATCCGGTACCTGCTGCGTCACCGGCACACGACGCCGTTCGAGATGATCGAGTTCAAGTTCCACATCGCGATGCCGATCTTCATCGCGCGCCAGTGGATCCGGCACCGGACGGCGAACGTGAACGAGTACTCGGCGCGGTACTCGATCGTCCGCGACCGCTTCTACATGCCCGAGGCCGAGAACGTGCGCAAGCAGTCGCGGGCGAACCGGCAGGGGGGCGAGGAGACGTTCGCCGCGGACGAGTCCGCGACCGCCGAGGCCTTCGTGCAGTACCTGCGTGACGCCGAGGCGTTGTACGAGCGGTACCTGTCGCTCACGCAGGCGGGGGTGTCGCGCGAGTTGGCGCGCATCGGGCTGCCGGTGAACGTGTACACCGAGTGGTACTGGAAGTGCGATCTGCACAACATCCTGCGATTCCTGGCGCTGCGTCTGGACGCGCACGCGCAGATGGAGATCCGCGTGTACGCCGAGGCGATGCTGCGCCTCATCGAGCCGATCGTGCCGCTGACGGTCGAGGCGTTCCGCGACTACGAGCTGGACAGCATCCGCCTGACCCGCGCGGAGGTCGAGGCCATCCGGGCGCATCGCGGCGGGGTGGCGCCCGACATCAGCGCGTCCAACGCCCGCGAAGCCGCGGAGTGGCACGCGAAGCGCGGGACGCTGAACCTGGGCGGGGCGTCCGGGGGGGCGTGACCGGGCTTGCGGGGTGCTGTTGGCCGAGCCCCCATGGGGCTTGGCGGGCATCCGGGCGAGCGCGCGAACCTTTTTGGGCGTGACGAACCCCGCGCCGGAGGGCAGGAGTGGGTCTTTTTTGGATTTTGTGTGGGTCGATTGATGACCGAATCAGCAAAAACCTCACGCCAAAGGGAAAAAAACCTTGCCGAGGACGGAAGACGCATCACGTTCACAGTGGGTCAGGAACGAGTCGTTCGTTCTCCGCGTGTAGAGGGATTTTCGTCCCACCTAGAACTTGTGAGGAGATTGTCATGAAGAACGTGATCGGGATGATTGCTGTCGCCGGCCTGGCTTCCGTCGCCATGGCCCAGGGCCAGACGGAGCTTCGCTACGAGGCCCGCATCGCCAACCCCGGCAACAACACGGGCTGGACCTCGAACCTGAACGCCGCCCCCGGCGACACGATCGAAGTCCGCGCGGTGGTCTCGTACATCGGCCAGGCGGCCCCCGTCGCCCTCGGCCAGATCGTCTTCCAGCCCGTGCAGAGCAACTGGGTCGCTGGTGACACGCTGATCACCACCGCCGGCACCCCCGGCAACAACGGCATAGGCCCCGTCGGCGGCAACACGAACAACGGCTTCGTCAACGACGAGCCCGGCGCGTACGGCCGCATCACCCCCTGGGCTGCGAACGCCACCACGACCTCGACATTCCTCCGCGGGCACGTCCAGAACGTCAGCGGCGGCACCTTCCTCCGCATCGCTCGCGCCGACGTGACGAACTTCATCGGCGTGGGCGCCTCCTCGGGCGCTGGCGCGGCGAACAACACCAACGGCGGCGGCGGCGTCTCGATCGCCCAGGGCAACATCGGCCCCGCTCGTCCGACCAACTTCCCGCCCGCCGTCCTCGGCACCAGCGGCCTGGTCGTCTTCAAGTACGGCTTCACGCTCTCCTCCGACACCGCGCTCCGCACGATCACCGTGACGACCCCCGCGCAGGGCTTCGGTCGCTCGACCGCCGCCTCGAACTACGGCGCGGACAACACCCGCTGGTTCTCGAGCTCGTCGGACTCGACCCCCGGCTCGATCGTCACCAGCCCCTTCGCCGTTGACGCCGTGATCAACGTCGTCCCGACGCCCGCCTCGATGGCCCTGCTGGGCCTGGGCGGCCTGATGGTGGCTCGCCGCCGCCGCTAATCGCTCTTCGCAGTTCTACGCGGGAGACACCTCTCCCAGAGACGCGATGACTCGCCCCCTTCCGGACCTCCGGGAGGGGGTTTTTCATTGCGCCCGATGGGCCCGACCACCACGTTTCAGCCCTCGCCGCACGCCGGCGACGTCAAGAAAACGTGAATTCCAGCGGCTTCGAAGGCGATTTGGCAACCCGTCCCACAGAATCGGAGCCAAACCACCAAACAAAGAACGTAAAGTGTGTTTTTCGCTCGTGGAAACGGGGAAATTTGAGGGGGCATCATGCCCCCGGAGCGAGGGGTTGCGCACGGCTAGCCGGGGCGGTCGAGGGCCTGGGACGGGGGCGGCCGCGCCAAATCTGCCGGAACGCTCTCAAAATCATCTTGCCGTCCAGAATGGCTCCTGCTATTCTCCGCCTCGGTCAGGAACGAGTCCTTTCGTTCTCAGTGTGCAGAGAGACAGACAGGTACCCATTTGGGAGGAGATTGTCATGAAGAACGTGATCGGTATGATTGCTGTCGCTGGCCTGGCCTCGGCCGCCATCGCCACGACGGGTGATACGGAGCTTCGCTACGAGGCCCGCATCGCCAACCCCGGCAACAACTCGGGTTGGACCTCGAACCTGGACGCCATGCCCGGCGACACGATCGAAGTTCGCGCCGTGGTGTCCTACGTCGGCACGGGCTCGCCCGTCGCCCTCGGCCAGATCGTCTTCCAGCCCGTGGTCTCGAACTGGGGCGCCGGTGACTCGGTGATCACCACCGCGGGCACCCCCGGCAACAACGGCATCGGCCCCGTCGGCGGCAACACCAGCGGCGGCTTCGTCAACGACGAGCCCGGCGCGTACGGCCGCATCACCCCCTGGGCTGCGAACGCCACCACGACCTCGACCTTCCTGCGTGGCCACCTCCACAACATCAGCGGCGGCAGCTTCCTCCGCATCGCCCGTAACGACGTGACGAACTTCATCGGCGTGGGCGCCTCCTCGGGCGCCGGCGCGGCGAACAACACCAACGGCGGCGGCGGCGTCTCGATCGCCCAGGGCAACGTCGGCCCCGCCCGCCCCACCAACTTCCCGCCCGCCGTCCTCGGCACCACGGGCCTGGTGGTCTTCAAGTTCGGCTTCACCCTCTCCTCGAGCACCGACGTCCGCTCGCTGACCGTCACCACCCCGGACAACGGCTTCGGCCGCTCGACCTCCGCGTCGAACTACGGCGGTCCCAACACCCGCTGGTTCTCGAGCCTCTCCGACTCGACCCCCGGCTCCATCTTCACCACCCCCTTCGCCGTTGACGCCGTGATCAACGTCGTCCCGACCCCCGCCTCGATGGCCCTCCTGGGCCTGGGCGGCCTGATGGTGGCCCGCCGCCGCCGCTAAGTTCTCTTCGCTTCTTCTACCGGGAGTCTTCCTCCCATAGACGCAAGTGACTCGACCCCTCTCCGGTACCCCGGGGAGGGGTTTTTCTTTTCACCCGCACGGTGTTACAAAAAGCACGACCTACGCGGCCCGTTGATGAATCTAATACGTCAGCACCGCGTGCACCTCGGCGTCCGCCGGCAACTTGGCTCTCCCTCGCAGCCCGGCGAGCTCGATGAGCACGGTCATGCCGACGATGCCCGCGCCCGCGGCGGCGGTCATCTCCGCGCAGGCCCGCAGCGTGCCGCCCGTGGCGAGCAGGTCGTCGACGAGCAGGACCCGCTGCCCGGGGCGGAGGGCGTCGGCGTGCATTTCCAGGCGGTCGGACCCGTACTCGAGGTCGTACGACACGCCCCGGGTGGCGCGGGGGAGTTTCCCGGCCTTGCGGACGGGCACGAACCCCGCCGAGAGCGCCTGCGCGATCGCCGTGCCGAAGATGAACCCGCGCGATTCGGCGCCGACGACGGCCTCCACGCCCCGGCCCCGGAAGGGGTTCACCATGAGTTCGACGGCGAGCGCGAGGGCGCGCGGGTTCCCCAGCAGGGGCGTGAAGTCCTTGAACGTGACGCCGGGCTTGGGGAAGTCCGGCACGTCCACGATCAACGCCTCCAACGACCGCACGATCGAATCGCCCACGCGTACCTCCCGGGCCCGGCCCGCCCCAGCGTAGCGGGCGGAGCCCCCGCGCGCCATCGCCCCGGGCATAGCATCACGGCGATGGCTACACGAGAACCCGAAGGCTCCGCGGCTCGCGCCATCGAGACCGTCGAGCCGATCGGCAAGCGCGTCCTGATCCGCAAGGACGACGACAAGAAGCAGACCAAGAGCGGGATTCACCTGCCGGACAAGATCGAGATCCCCACGATCACGGGGCGCGTGGTAGCCGTGTCGGCGCAGGTGGAGCGCGACGCCGATTACCCGATCCGCCGGTACGACCGCGTGCTGTTCAACCCGAAGCACGCGATCCCCGTGGACTTTGAGGGCGACAACCGGCTGTGGGTGGTGCCGGTCGAGGACGTCGTCGCTGTGTTCCGGCGCGACGGGCAGGACGGCGCGCCGTGAGCGGCGCGGGCGGGAGCGAGGGCGAGATGCTGGCGGCCCTGCGCGGGCCGCTGGAGGCGCTCCCCGATCCGCTCCCGCTGCCCTGCGCCCATGGGCGGAGCGTGGCGGTCGACATCCGCCCGCCGGGGTCCAAGAGCCTGACGAACCGCGCGGTGCTGCTGGCGGCGTTGGCCGAGGGGCACAGCGAAATCCGGGGGGTGCTCGACGGCGCCGAAGACAGCGAGGTCATGCTGGCCTGCGTGCGGGCGTTGGGCGCGACGGTGGAGCGCACGCCCGGGGCGGTGCGCGTGCGGGGGGTTGGCGGGCGCTGGCCCGTGCCGCCGGGGGGCGTGACGCTGGACTGCCGCAACGCGGGAACGGCCGCGCGATTCCTGGCGGCGGCGGCGCTGCGGGCGTCGGGCCCGGTGACGATCGACGGCTCGCCCCGCATGCGTGAGCGGCCCATCGGCGAACTCGGCGAAGCGCTGGGGGCGCTGGGGTGCGGCGTGGAGTATCTGGGCACGCCCGGCAGGCCTCCGGTCCGCATCACCCCGCCGCACGCGGGGGCCCCGGTGCCGGACCCGCTGACGCTCGGGCCGACGCAGTCGAGCCAGTTCGTGTCGGCGATTTTGCTGATGGCGCCGTGGCTGGGTGGGCTGACGGTGCGGCTGACGGGCGTGGTGACGAGCCCGGCGTACATCACGATGACGCTCGGGCTGCTGGCGCGGCTTGGGGCGACCGCGCGGACGTCGGACGATCTGCGCCTGATCCGGGTGTTCAGCGAGCACGCGGGGCTGGGGGCGTTCTCGTACGACGTGGAGCCCGACGCGAGCGGCGGGACGTACTGGTGGGGGGCCGGGGCCCTGCTGGCGGGGGGCGCGGTGGGGGTGGAAGGTCTGGACACGTCGTCGCTGCAGGGCGACGCGGAGTTTCCGGACGTGCTGGCGCGGATGGGCGCACGCGTCGACCGGGTGGGACGGTGCGTGCGGGTGTGCGGGCCGGCGCGCCTGGAGCCGGTGACGGCGGATTGCTCGGCGATGCCGGACGCGGCGATGACGCTGGGCGCGGTGGCGTGCTTCGCGGGCGGGACGAGCCTCTTGCGGGGGTTGCGGACGCTGCGGGTGAAGGAGAGCGACCGGCACGAGGCGATGTGCCGCGAGTTCGCGAAGCTGGGGGTGCGCGTGGAAGCGCCCCCGGGCGAGCCGGACGCGATGCGCATCACCCCGCCCGCGCGGATGCGCGAGGACGCGGTGGAGTTCGACACGTACGACGACCACCGGATGGCGATGTCGCTGGCGCTGGTGGCGTTGCGCCGGCCGGGCGTGCACATCCGCAACCCGGGCTGCGTGCGCAAGACGTACCCGGGGTTCTGGGCGGACTTCGCGCGGCTGTACGATCCCGGTCAGTCGGAGCCACACCCGTGAGACAGGTCACGATCATCACCACCGGCGGCACGATCGAGAAGACGTTCAACGAGCGCTCCGGCGCGCTGGAGAACACGCGGTCGATGGTGCACCGCATGCTGCGTCGGCTGCGCCTGGAAGAGACGCGGGTGAACGTGGTCGAGCTGATGAGCAAGGACAGCCTGCTGATGACGGACGACGACCGCACGCGGATCGCCGAGGCCGTTCATGCGTGCGGGGGCGGGCACGAGCTCTCGACGGAGGCGTCGGGGATCGTGGTGCTGCACGGGACGGACACGCTGAACCTGACGGGCGAGGCGCTGGTGCGCCGGTTTCCGGCGCCGCGGGTGCCGATCGTGCTATCGGGGGCGATGCGTCCGTACGAGGTGACGCGGTCGGACGCGCTGCAGAACCTGACGGAGGCGATCTTCGCGACGGGCGTGCTGGGGCCCGGGGTGTACTGCGTGGCGCACGGGCGGGCGCTGGCGTTCCCCGGAGTGGTGAAGGATCGCGAAGCGGGGACGTTCGTGCGCCGATAACCGGAACCTGCGGATCCGCTGGGACGGGCGAAGACGCCGCGTGAACTGACCGATACCTCTCGTACGCGCCGCCGCGTGAGAGGTACGTCCATGGACAAGAGCAGCGTCATCGGGAGCCTGTTGGGCGTCGCGTGCTGTGCGGTCGTCGGCTTCATGGCGTCGGGCGGCAACTGGGGGATGTTCTACTCGCCCAAGGGCGTGATCATGGTGTTCGGCGGCACCATCTCGGTCATCTTCATGGCGATGCCGATGGACCGGATCTCGCAGATCCCCGGGTACGTGAAGCGGTTCTTCTTCGACAAGGGCACCCGCCCGGCCGAGGTGATCAAGATCATGGGCAAGCTGGCCGAGCGCGCCCGGCGCGACGGCATCCTGGCGCTGGAGTCGGAGATGTCCTCGATCAAGGACCCGTTCCTCCAGGCGAGCCTGAAGATGGCCGTCGACGGGGTGGAGCCGGGGAACATCGAGTCCACGTGCCGGATGGAACTGCTCGCGATGCAGGACCGGCACAAGGCCGGCAAGAAGTTCTTCGACCTGATCAAGCTGTACTCGCCCGGGTACGGGCTGGTGGCGACGCTGATCGGCCAGGTGGGCATGTTCGGCGGGCTGGCGGACGCGGAGATCGGTCACCTGGGTCACATGCTGGCGGTGGCGGTGGTGGCGACGATGTACGGGACGGTGCTCGCCAACGCCGTCGCGGGGCCGATGGGCGACAAGCTCTCGCTGCGCTCGGGTGAAGAAATCCTGGCGCGCGAGATGATGCTGCAGGGCGTGCTGTCCATCCAGGCCGGCGACAACCCGCGCATCACCGAAGAGAAGATGATGGCGTTCGTCCCCGCGCCGACCCGCAACAAGCTCCGCGTCGCCGCCTGACCGGCCGGAGGTTCCCGTGAGCGAGCACGAGCACAAGGAAGGACACGAGGGCGGGGGCTCGCACGGCGGCGGGGGCGGGCACGCCCCGCACGGCGGGGGTCACGAGGAAGGGCACGAGGGCGCCCCGGAGTGGCTCATCTCCTTCGCCGACATGGTCATGCTCATCATGGGCTTCTTCGTCATCCTGCTGGCGATGAACATGCAGAAGAACACCGCCGGCGGGATCGGCGGCGAAGCGGAGATGGGCGGCGCCAAGTCCGACGTGCTCATGGAGTTCGTCCTGTCCGTCCGCGAGGGGTTCAACAACCCCGTCGACCTGAAGTCCAAGCGTCCCGAAGACCAGGCCCTCATCCGCTACCTGCTGCGGCGCAGTTCCGGCACCACCAGCGAGGACGCGCCCAGCGGCGGGCACAACAAGGTCCAGAGCCTTCCCGCGGGCACCAAGGCCACCATCACCGGCGTCATCCCCTTCGACGATCGATCGACCGTCATGGGCGCCGCCGAGCGTGCGATCGCGGTGGACCTTGCCACCCGCCTCAAGGACCAGCGCTGGGTGATCGAGGTCCGCGGGCACGTCAGCCCGTTCGAGGTCATGCACAACCCCGTCCGCGCACGCCAGCTTTCCTACGAGCGTGCGCAGAACGTCGGCCTCGCGCTCGTCGAATCCGGCGTGCGCTGGGAAGCGCTGCGCCTGGTCGCCTGCGGCGATGGCCAGCGCGTCGTCCCCCGCGCGTTCGATCGCGACGAGGACCGCACCAACCAGCGCGTCGAGATCATCGTCACGACCGACCTGATCCCCGACGATCCGTACGCCAGGCCGGCGGGCACGCCTCGACAGTCTCCCGACGCGGCGAGCCCGGCCCCGGGCGACGCGCCCGCGCCGGCGCCCGAGCCGCGAGCGACGCCGCCGGGCGGGCACAGCCCGCACTAGCGCGGCGTGTCGTCGTACACGCGCCCGTCGATCACCACGCCCACGCACTTCGTGCGGTACTCGAAGGGGTCGGCGTCGAAGAGCGCAAGGTCGCCGTCCATGCCGACGCGGATCGACCCGACGCGATCGCCGATGCCCAGGATCGCCGCCGCGTCTCGGGTGACCGCGGCGAGCGCTCCCTCAAAGCCCAGCCCGTGCGCCGCCGCGACGGCGGCCTCGAAGATCGCCATCCGCGCCTTGGGCACGTAGCTCTCGTACCCGCCCTGGATGGCGACCGGGATCCCGGCCTTGGCGAGCACGCCCGCCGTCTCCCACGACTGGTTCTCGAGTTCGCCGTACGCGCGTGCCATCGTGGGATGGATGAGCACGGGCACGCCCGCGGCCTTGATCTCGTCGGTGCGCAGAGGCGCCTCGGCGGCCCCGTCGAGCACCACGCGGATCTCGAACTCACGCGCCACGCGCAACGCCGCGTCGATGTCCTGGGCGCGGTTGCACGTGATGAGCAGGGGCACCTCGCGGCGCACGACGCGGTCCATCACCTCTTCACGCAGGTTGCGCGTGCGCTCGTCGGCCTTGGCGGCGGGCGTGGCGCTGTCGGGGTCGGGCGTTGCGTCGGCCTTCGGCTCGGCGTCGCGCGCTGCCTTGCGGACGCGCTCGCGCGCGCGGATCAGCTCGTCGCGCAGCATGGCGATCGCCTTCGCGCGGGTGCCGGGCGCGCCCCCGCCCCGCTGGGCGCCCGGGCCGATGGTCGCGGCGACCGCGGCCGTCTCGACGAGCGTGGATAGCTCGACCGGCTCGCCGGTGGTCTTGATGACCGCCGTCTGCCCGGAGACGAGTTCGCCCGGGGCGTGCCCGGTGTGGATGGTCGTCATGCCGAGCGACCGTGCGTAGGCGACGAGCGGGTCGAGCGGGTTGAACGCGTCGATGGCGCGGAGCTCGGGCTGCATGGCGCCGGAGGTCTCGAGCTGGTCCTGGTCCTGACGCTGGTTGAGCAGCCCCGACACGCCGATCGTGCAGCGGGCGTCGATGAGCCCGGGCGTCGCGACGGGCGCGTCGATGACGCGGTAGCCCTCGGGGATGGGCGTGCTCGAGGCGGGCCCGACGGCGGCGACTTTGCCGTCGGTGATGACGACGACCGCGTTGTCGAGCCGCCCCGTGCCCGGGGCGCTCATGGTGTGCAGCACGCGCGCCCGCACCGCGACCTGCGCGATCGTGCACGACGTGACGCACGCGAGCACCAGGCCCGCGACGACCGTTCGAACGCTCATTGCCCGCCCTCCTGCTGCGAGCGCCAGACCCACACGCCCCCCGCGCCCTCGGCGCAGCAGAGGTAGGGCTTCTGCGGCTCGCCCGCGCCGAAGCCCCCGACCGCCCAGAGGCGGTCCTTCGGGTCGGCACGGTCGAACACCTTGACGCCCTCGACCCACGTCTGCTCGACGACGGTGTAGACGCTGAACGGGTCGCCGCTCAGCACGACGAGGTCGGCGTCCTTGCCGGGCTCGAGCGTGCCGACGCGATCCGCCAGGTCGAGCATGCGGGCGCCGTCGATGGTGAGCGCCCGCAGCGCCCCGGCCTCGCTCATCCCGCCCCGCACCGCGAACGCCCCCGACCGCAGGAACAGGCGCGAGTCCGTGATCCAGTCGTCCGTGTGGATGCACACCGAGGCGCCCGCACGCTCGAGCGCGCCGCCGGTCGTCCACGAGAGTTCCGCCGCCTCGAGCTTCCCGCCCGGACTGTCGATCACGATCACCGACGTGCCCAGCACCTTGCCGCCGGTCTCGCGCTCGGCCCGGGCGATCTCGCCGGCCACCTTCCAGGCCTCGCTGGCGTGGTGCAGCACGACGCGGAAGCCGAACTCGCGCTGCAGGCGCAGGACGGTCATGATGTCGTCGGCGCGGTGGGTGTGGTGGTGCACGATGCGCGTGCCGTCGAGCGCTTCGCCCAGCGCCTCGAGCGCGAGGTCGGGCGCGGGGGCGGCGTCGGGCGTGTTGTCTCGGGCGGCCCGGTCCTTCTTCGCGCGGTACGCCTGCGCGTCGATGAAGCGCTGACGCACGAGGGCCGCGGACTTGCCCCGCGTGCCCGGGAACGGCGCCCCGCCGATGGAGTTCGTGCCGTTGGCCATCTTGATGCCGCCGAGCGGCGTGCCCGTCTCGCGCGTCGCGTTGGGGGCGTAGATGCACAGGTCCTCGATCGAGCGTGCCGCGCCGGGTCGCGTCCGCAGTTTCAGGTACACCGTCTGCCCGCTCAGCAGGTGCCCGGAGCCGGGCATCACGTTCACCGTGGTGATTCCGCCCGCGATGGCACGGCGGAAGCCGGGATCGAGCGGGTTCAGCGAGTCCCACACCCGCACGTCGGGCTGGATCGGGCCCGACGAATCGGCGCCCGCCGCCCCGCCGATGTGGCTGTGCGTGTCGACCAGCCCCGGCAGGATCACCTTGCCGCTGACGTCCACGCGCGTGGCGTTGGGCGGGAGGGGCGTGTCCATCGGGCCCACCCGGAGGATCTTCCCGCCCTGCACGACTACCACGCCCCGGTCGAGCGCCTCGCCCGCGACCGGGACGACCCGCGCCCCGACGAACGCGACGGGCGTTTCCTGCCCGTGCGCGGGCGAAGCAGAGCCGAGCAGACCCCCGGCCCCGAGCACGGCCCCGAGCACGACGCCGACCAGCCGCTGCACGATGTCCCGCATGCACGCTCCCTCGCCCCGCCTCACCCGTCCGACGCGGCGCTCCGCAGCGTAGCGGATCACGCCCCGTCATGCGGGTGTCAGGCCCCGGCGGAGCCGGTCGGGGCGGGCGCGCCGTCGAACATGAGATCGAGCGCCCGCTCGTACACCCGCCGCGCCACGCCGGCGCCCGACGGGGTGCCGGCGAGCGCTTCCATCATGACGCCGCTGTTGACCTCGAGCACGCGCCAGGCGGCTCCGACGCGGACGACGTCGACGCTGCCGAAGGTGAGGTTCATGGTGCCCGCGGCGCTGAGCGCGAGGCGCCGCGGCTCGGCGAACGCCTCGTCGTCGGGCGCGTGGAGCTCGATGGACGCGCCCTGCCCCAGGTTGTGGCGCCAGTTCACCACGCGCGTCTCGCCCGGGGCGGGGCGGTCGCGCAGCGCCCCGGCGGTCTCGGCGTCCATCGTCGCGAGCAGGCGCGACAGTTCGCGGGTCAGCCCGCCGCGCGCCACGAGATCGCCCAGCAGTTCCAGCACGGTGCGGACCCCGTCGCCAACGACCGCGGGGCGGACCTTGGAGTACATGACCTCGCAGCGTCCGGCCAGCACGACGAACCTGGTTTCGGCGTCGATGGGCACGAACGGGCAGAGCGCCACGCTGCGCCCGCGTTCAAACAGCGCGAGCGCCGCCGCTTCCAGCGCCACGTGCGAGCGCGCCCGCTGCACGTCGCGTCCGCCCGTGCCGGTGTTGTCCTTGACGACCACGTCGCGCCCGTGCGCCTCGAAGAACTCGAGCATGCCCCGCCAGTTGCCCGGGTGACGCACGTACGCGGACAGGTCCGGGTTCAGGAAGAGCCGGTGCTCGACACGCGCCAGCCCCGCGGCGCCCAGCACCTCCGACGTGGCGGCCTTGTCGCACGCGATCGCGTGCGTGGCGGCGGAGTTGAGGTCGAACGCGTACCCGTGGACGCAGCGCACGACGCCCCCGCGGGCCAGCCGCAGCACCCAGCCCTCCGAGAGGGCGGTCACTTCCACGCCCCGCGCGCGGGCGGCCTCCTGCAAGATCCTGGACATCGCGCGATCGACGTTCAGTTCGCTCATGCCGCTCTGCGCCTCACGGTGCGGTCTCCTGTGCGCCGGCGCTTACAGCCCGCGCGCCTCGCGGAAGCTCGCGATGAGCAGGCTCAGCCGCTCGCCCGAGGCATCTCCGGGCGGGGCCGTCCGGGCCGCCCGCACGAGTTCCGGGTACATCCGCTCGGCGCGGCGCATCCAGAGCACGCCGCCCGGCCCGCGCCAGCGCTGGGCCGCGTGCTCGGCGCAGGCGAGGTGGTACGCGCGATGCCCTGTCGCGACGGCGAGTTGGGCGGCGGGATTCTCCTTGAGCCATCCCGACGCCGCACGCCGCACCGCCTCGGGGATGAGGTACGCCGTCTCGCCCGGGCCCCCGCCGGCGTCGAGCGTCCACAGATCGAACAGCCCCCGCAGCGCGAGCTTGGTCGCGACGCTGGCGGCCCGCGTCTCGCGCACGGTGGGGGGCGCGCCGTCGGGGTCGTCCGCCGCGGGATCGGGGAAGGACTCGCGCGCCCCGCCGACCGCGGCCAGACCCCGCGCGGAGAAGGGCCCGGCGAAGCTCGACGCCGCGAGGAGCACGGCCAGTTCGCCCGGCGCGAGCATGTCGAGCAGCCAGCGGGCGAGCAGGCCCTGCACGCCGTCGGGTGGGAGTTCGCGCAGGCCCGAGACGCCCAGCAGGCGGGCGCGCTGCTCAAGCCGCTCGCCCAGGTCGGAGAGGGGCACGCTCGCGGCGACGCCCGCGAGCAGGTGCAACACGCCGGGCCACCCGCCTACACGCTGGCAAAGGAGCGCGGCGGTGCGTGTGATCTCGGGCGTGAGCGCGCCCAGGCCCGGGTCGGCGGCGCGGAGGCGCTCGAGGAACACGCGGGCCGCGTCGAGGCGGTCGGATGCCCCGCGGGCGACGTCTTCCGGGTCCGGGCAGGCGAGCCCCGGGATGGTGACGACGCCCTCGCCGGCGAGCCCGAGCGCGGTGCGCGCGGTGGCGATGACGCGCACGTTGGGGCAGGCCCCGAGCAGTTCGTGCACCAGCCCGGCGCAGGCGGTGGGCGCGTTCTCGCACGTGGTGAGCACGATGATGGCGCGCCGGGCGCCCAGGCGCGACAGGACGGCGTCGAGCCCCGCCCCCGCCGCCCCGCGGGCGCCGATGGCAAAGCCCACGCTCAGCGCGGGCACGTCGTTGCCGGGCTCGGGGGGCACGGGCGCCAGCCAGGCGCCGTGGGTGACGCCGCTCCGGGCCGCCGCGGCCGCCGCTCGCGCCACCCGCGCCCGCCCCGACCCGCCCGGCCCGACGAGCGTGACCAGTCTGGACAGCCCGGCGAGGCGCACGGCCTCGGCGACCTCGCGCTCGCGGCCGATCGGCGCGGGCTCTGCCGGCAGGTTCCCGTCCGACGCGGGCCAGTCCTCGCCCGTGGGCGCGTTCGCGACCACGACCCGCCCGCCCCCGGAGGCGCCCCGCAGGTCGTGGATCGCCTTCTCGAGCGCCTCGCACGCCCAGGCCATCGTCTCGGGGCGATCCGACACGTCTTTCTTCAGGCAGCGGCGGACCAGATCCAGCACCCGCGCGGGCGTGCGCGCGGGCAGGGCGGCCCAGTCCGGCTCGGCGTGCAGCGTCGCGGCCAGCGCGTCGGCGAGCGACTCGCCCGCGAACGCCGCCCGCCCCGTGAGGCACTCGAAGATCACGCACCCGAGGGCCCAGAGGTCGGTGTGGTGCGTCACCACCCGCCCCCGTGTCTGCTCGGGCGACATGTACCCGGGCGTGCCCACGATCATGCCCGAGGTCGTGGGCTTGGTGCCGGGCGAGAGCATCACGGTCGGCGCGTCGGTGTGCACCACGCGGCGTACGTCGCCCGCCATGGCGATGCCGAAGTCGAGCACCTTGACGACCCCGTCGGGGCGCAGCTTGATGTTGTCGGGCTTGAGGTCGCGGTGCACTATGCCCCGCTGGTGGGCCGCGTCGAGGCCGCTCGCGACCTGGCGGCAGACCGACAGCGTCTCCTCGACGCTCATGGGCTCGCGCGAGACTTTCTCGGTGAGCGTCGGGCCCTCGACGTACTCGAGCACGATGTACGTCTGACCCTCCTGGTGCTCCAGCCCGTAGATCGACGCGATGTTCGGGTGATTGATCGCGGCGAGCGTGCGGGCCTCCTGCTCGAAGCGCTCGCGCCGGCGCGGGTCCTGCGAGACGTCCGACGGGAGGGTCTTGACCGCCACCGCCCGACCGAGCTTCGTGTCGTGCCCGAGGTACACCACGCCCATGGCGCCCCGCCCAAGTTCACGCTCGATCAGATAGTGTGTGACAGCCTGCAGTTTCGGCATCCCCGGCTCTCTCGTCGCCCGCGATCGTACCGGACCAAGCCCTCGCGGGACGTCCGTCCGTCGCGCTTTCGCACCTACGCTCCCGCATGGCCCCCGATCCCGGCCCGCCCGACGCCCTGCTCTGCCCGCTCGACGGCTACATCATGCAGCGCGTCACCGTCGACGGCGTCGGCGTCGACAAGTGCGGCGGCTGCCACGCCCTGTGGTTCGACGCCCTGGAACTCGAGAAAGTCCTCGCCGCCCCGGGCGCCGTGGCCGCCCTCGAGCCCGATCCCTCGCCCCGCGCCCCCAACGGCGCGCCCGCCTCGCCCAAGTGCCCCCGCTGCGCCGCGCTCCTCATCCGAACGCGCGACCTGCGCCAGCGACATGTCCACCTGCTCTCCTGCACGGTCTGCGGCGGGGTGCTCCTCGACGCGGGCGAGTTCACCGATCTCTCGCACTTCTCCCTGCTCGAACGCGTGCGCGCGTACTTCTCACTCGGCTGACCGCTCATTCGGCGCCGGCTGGAACCGCAGTTCGCCGCCCTTGCCCGCCAGCACCAGCAGGCCCCGCCGCACCCGCCACTGATCGGCCTGCCCGAGCGCGCCCAGGAACGCGTCTTCCGCCGCCTGCACCGCCGGCGGACCGGCCATCTTGGTCGCCCCGATCGGGCCCATCTCGAACGAGCCGTCCGCCTCGAGCGCGTACGTGCCGAAGAAGCGGTTGACGCCCGCAACGCCCGTCGCGCGCCCGTCGGCCCCCAGCGTGAGGCTCGGGCGTTGCTCGTCGGGCGTCGAGGCCGCCATCTGCCACGTACGTCCGATGACCTCCGCCGGCGACGCGCCGGGCCCGGTCGATGCCCGCCCGGCGCACCCGCCCGCCGCCAGGCATCCCGCGGCCCCGACCAGCAGCAGCCGCATAAGACCGTCGCGGCGCCCGATGCCTCTGACTGTGCCCATGCCGATGATCCCCCCGCGTGTCTGGCGTGCGCCCGCGCGGTCACTCCGCGGGGACCAGCCGCACGATCCGGTTGTTGCCGCCGACTTCGTCCGGGCTGCCGTTGAGCACGACGTAGACCAGCCCGTCCGGGCCGCACGCCACATCGCGCACGCGTCCGAGCCCGTGGATGAGTTCCTCGCGCTCGACGAGTTGCCCGGAGCCGGAGGCGTCGCCGGTGACGCGGAGGCGGTCGACGTTCTCGCCCGAGAGCCCGCCGGCGACGAGATCGCCGTTCCACTTCGGGAACTTCTCGCTGCGGACGACGTCCAGGCCGCACGCGCCGATGGAGGGCAGCCAGCGGAACACGGGCATGACGATCTCGGCGACCTTGCCGGTGTGGCCTTCGCCGGAGGCGAGGTCGGGGAAGGGCGTGCGGAACGGCGCGTCGTTGTAGTTGATGCCGTACGACACGGTGGGCCAGCCGTAGTTGCGGCCCTTCACAACGACGTTGAGTTCATCCCCGCCGCGCGGCCCGTGCTCGGTGTCCCACAGCACGCCGTTGAGATCGAAGACCAGCCCCTGCGGGTTTCGATGGCCGAAGGACCAGATCGACGCGTACGCGCCGGTCGTCTCGACGAACGGATTGTCCTTCGGTACCTCGCCGTCGTCCCACACGCGGTGCACCTTGCCGTTGGGGCGCGTGACGTCCTGGGCCATCTCCATGCGTCCGCGCTCGCCGATGCAGAAGTACAGGTACCGACGGCCGCCCTCCTGGGGCGCCGAGAAGACGATGTTGTTGCCGAAGTGCAGGCCCGTCGCGAGGAAGTGCTCGCGCTTCGCCTCCCAGATCACCTTCTCGTCGGTCCACTTGGGCGACTTGGGGTCGGTGAGGTCCAGCTTCCCGCGCGAGATCGTGGTCATCGTCGGCGGGCGGCGTTCGCCCGGGGCCGCCTTGGCGTACCCGAGGTACACGTGCCCGTTCGTCGCGTAGTCC
Source organism: Planctomycetota bacterium (assembly GCA_033763975.1). Taxonomy (NCBI): domain Bacteria; kingdom Pseudomonadati; phylum Planctomycetota; species Planctomycetota bacterium. The sequence goes on along the minus strand of JANRJM010000014.1, from coordinate 41,266 downwards.
GGGTGGACGGCGACCTCCATGAGCCCGCCCTGGCCGATCTCGACGGACTTGGGAATGTCGGCGACGGGCGGGCTGAGCACGCCGTCTTTCCACACGCGCAGGCGCCCGGCGCGTTCGGTGATGAGCATCGACCCGTCGGGAAGCCACGCGACGGCCCAGGGTGTGGCGAGCCCGTCCTTCACGACTTCTTCGACGCGGAACGTGTGGTGCGTGGAGCGCACGGAGCCGGGGCGAGCGCCCGGCGAGCCGCGCTCGCGCCGAAGCGCGCGGTGCTGCAGCTCGCGGATGTGCACGACGAGCGCCCAGATCTGCTCGTCGGAAAGGGTCTTGCCGAAGGCCATCATGCCCATGTCGGGCACGCCGTTCTTGATCGCGTCGAAGAACGGGCGGTCGTGCGACTGGTCGAAGAGCGCGGCGGTCAGCAGGGTGCGTGTGCCGGCGCCCCCGCCCTGGCCCTCGTCGCCGTGACAGTTGGCGCAGGTCCGCTCCCACAGGTTCGAGATGTTCCCGGCGCCGCCGATCTGCGCCAGCGCGGGCAGGGCTCCCGACGCGATCGCGACCAGCGCCACCCCACCACGACGGGCAATGCGAGTGCTCATGGCAGCATCGTACCGGTCGGCCCGCCCGCCCGCGTTCAGGCGCCACGCTTTCCGCGCGTCCGTGCCGGCGCCTTCGCGCGCGACGCCGCGCTCCGCACGGGCGTGCGCTTGCCCTTCGATGTCTGCACCCCGGAGTAGCCCGGGTGCCCGCCCTGGGTCCGCGTCTTCTGTCGCGGGCGCGGCGCCTTCTTCGGCGGCTTGGGCGTGCGCGTCGCGAGCAGTTCGCCCGCGTGCAGCGCCGTAGCGGCCCGGAGCACCGCCGCCGCGTGCCCGGGCGTCTTGACCCGGTCCCATCGCTTCGCGACCGTGCCGTCGGGCGCGATGAGGTACGTCGTCCGCAGCATGGCCCGCACGATGCGCCCGTACATGTTCTTCTCGCCGTAGGCCCCGTACGCCGCGCTCGTCGGCGGCACGCCGTCCGCGCCCGGCACGTCGGCCAGCAGCGGGAACGCCAGCGCGTGCCGATCGGCGAACGCGCGCTTCGACGCGACGTCCTGCGGGCTCACGCCCAGCACCGCCGTCTTGATGTGCGCGAAGTCCTGGTGATGATCGCGGAACTGGCACGCCTGCCCCGTGCACAGGGGCGTGTCGTCCTCGGGATAAAAGTACATCACCACCGCACGCCCGCGGAAGTCACGCAGCGCGTGCGTCTTCCCGTGCTGGTCCTGCAGGCGAAAATCCGGCGCCGCCTCGCCCGGTTGGATGAAGCCCATGTGAAAATAATACGCCCGCGAAGCGCGTCGCCCGCCGCGCCATGCGCCTCTAGACTCCGACGTGAAGGGAGGTGCCCGTTGGCCGAGCAGATCCTCAAGTTCATCGCGCGCTTCGTCCGCGACGACACCGGCGCACCACTCTCCGACCCCGCCCTGCGCGTGCGGTTCCTCGACCGCGACTTGCTGCGCGACGACCTGCTGGGCGAGTCCGCCCTCTCCGCCGACGGCGTCGCGCAGGTGCTCTGCACCAGCAGCGCGTTCCGCTCGGGCCTGACGGGCGAGGTCGCCGCCTCGCTCGGCGAGGACAAGCCCGACCTGTACTGCGAAGTCCGCGAGGGCGACACGCCGGTCTTCCGCACGCCCGTCGCCTGGAACACGCCCGTCGCCGAGATCGATCCCGTCACCAAGACGGCGTCGACCACGGTCGACCTGGGGACGTTCCGGTTCCGCCGGGGCGAAGGCTTCGAGGGGCTGGGATTTGGCGACAGCACGACGCCGCTGCGTCCGATGGTCTGACGCCGCGGCGTTACTTCACGCGGGTGAAGGTGCCCGTCATGAACCGGGTCCAGGCGCCGTCGTCGCCCTGGGCCTGCGACCACAGCAGGCGCTTGTTCGGGCCGTGCAGCTCGATGACGTCCTGGTAGTTCGCCTGCTTGGTCGGGTCGGCCCAGCTCGGGCCCACCGTGTTGAGCGGCAGGACCTGGACATCTGCCGAGCCGGGGACATCGCCCGAGGCCGGCCCGCCGCCCCAGTTGCCGCCGCCCCGCGTGAACTCGCCCTGGTAGACGAACATGGTGGCCATGGGCGAGCCGATCCACGAGCCGACGAACTTGCCCTTCGCGGGGTCGAAGCCCAGCGTCAGGATCGAGGTCATCGTGCCCCCGCCGGGCATCTCGCCCTCGCCCTCGAACACCACCCACAGGTCGCCGACCATGCGCACGACCTCGCGCCCCTTCGACTTCATCGCCGGCTGGTCCGGGCCCATCACGCACTCGAACTCGCTGGTCCACTCGCCGACGAAACGCCTGAGCCACTCGTGCTGCTTTTGCGGGGGAGTCATCATGGTCGGGCCTCCTGGGTGTTGGGGCAAGAGGATACCCGGGCGGGGGAGGGAAGGGGGAAAGAAGTGGCAGAGTGGTGGGGAGGGAAGAGGCGGTGTGTTGGGGGAGAGAAGTGGCAGAGTGGTTAAGTGGCGGAGTGGTTGAGTGGGAAGAGGGGGAAGTGGCAGAGTGAGGGGAGGAGGTGGGAGGCGTGGTGAAGGAGTGCGGCGTGGTCATGTGATGAGCGTGTGTGAAGGCCGCGGATGGGGCAAGCGCGGGGCGGGGAATGACCGCTACTTTGCGCGCAGAGGTGGTGCTGGGGGCGAGATCTTTGGAGCGGGGGATGGTCGAATGGGATTTGTGAGTCGATTACGAATTTAACGTATTGTTATGTTGATCTGAGAAGGGGTGGCGGTGTAAGGCGCGGGTCGTGGTGGTGCGCAGCAGGCTCCGTTGCCCCTCCGGGGCAAGGAGCGATGGGGGGTTGGTTCCCACGGGTTCCGCGACGCTCAGAGCAGCGTCGCTCCACCCGTGGCTACAGCCCGGCGCCCCGTTGGGGCGGGGGGCGAGGAAGACGGCGTAAGGAGGTGTGGGGCGGGGGGGCGAGGAAGAAGACGTGAGGAGGTGAGGAGTCCGTGGTGGAGGCCGAAGCCCCCTCCGGCTCGAAGACTCGCCACCTCCCCCAAGGGGGAGGACTCGAAGGCGGGCTCTGCTGGCGGGGCGGGCTCGGAGCGGACAAAGCGGAAGAAGGGAACCCTTGCTCGCGCTTCGGGCTCGTACGGAAGACGCGGAAGTGTAAGAAGCCCCCTCGCTCACGCTCGGGGCTCGTCGAGCGGGGAAGAGGGAACGTCGAGTTGCCGCCCTCACCCCATGTGCTTGATCACCGCGTCCGCGAACTCCGAGCACTTGACCTTCTTGACGGTGGTGTCGCCCTCGGCCTTCATGAGGCGTTCGAAGTCGTAGGTGACCGTCTTTGCCGAGATCGCGCCGTCCATGCCTTTGATGATGAGGTCGGCGGCCTCGGTCCAGCCCATGTACCGCAGCATCATTTCGCCGGAGAGGATGACGGAGCCGGGGTTGACCTGGTCGAGGTTGGCGTACTTGGGGGCCGTGCCGTGCGTGGCCTCGAAGATGGCGTGCCCGGTGACGTAGTTGATGTTGGCGCCTGGGGCGATGCCGATGCCGCCGACCTGGGCGGCGAGGGCGTCGGAGAGGTAGTCGCCGTTGAGGTTCATGCAGGCGATGACGTCGAAGTCTCTGGGGCGGGTGAGCACCTGCTGGAGGGTGATGTCGGCGATGGAGTCCTTGATCATGAGCATGGACTTCCACTTGCCCTGGCCGTGGGTCGACCAGATGGCGGCGAGGGTCGACTCGACTTCCTTGACGATCTTGGCGCGCTGGTCGGGGGTCATGAGGTCAAAGCCCGGGTCGATCATGCGGGCGTTGGCCTCGGGGGAGAGGTCGGCGTTGGACTCCTTGTTGCCGAGGATCCACGACTCGCGTTCGGTGACGGTCTGCGCGCGGAAGGCCTGGGTGGCGACCTCGTAGCCCCAGTCTTTGAACGCGCCCTCCGTGAACTTCATGATGTTGCCCTTGTGGACAAGGGTGAGCGACCGGCGCTTCTCGCGCAGGGCGTACTCGATGGCGGCCCAGACGAGGCGCTGCGAGCCGTACTTGCTCACGGGCTTGATGCCGATGCCCACGGCGGTGGGAAGGGGCATGTCCTTGACCTTGTCCATGCCGCCCATGGCGGCGGCGAAGTAGTCGAGCGCCTGCTCGCGCGTGCCGAAGCGGATCTTCGCGAAGTCCTTGGGGAACTCCTTGGCGAGGAAGTCGAGGGTGCGCTGGGCGGCCGGGGTTCCGGCGGCGAACTCGATGCCGGCGTAGATGTCCTCGGTGTTCTCGCGGAAGATCACCATGTCGCAGTCGCCCGGGCGCTTCACCGGGCTGGGCACGCCCTTGAACCACCGGACCGGGCGCAGGCAGACGTAGAGGTCGAGGATCTGGCGGAGCGCGACGTTGAGCGACCGGATGCCCCCGCCCACGGGCGTGGTCAGCGGGCCCTTGATGCCCACCAGGTGCGTGCGGAAGGCGTCGAGCGTCTCGTCGGGCAGCCACGCCTTCGTCTCGCCCAGGGTGTCTTTGAACCGGTTGAACGACTTCTCGCCCGCGTAGACCTCGAGCCAGTGCAGGCGGCGCTTGCCTGAGTAGGCCTTGGCGACGGCGGCGTCGAACACGCGGGACGAGGCACGCCAGATGTCGGGCCCGGTGCCGTCGCCCTCGATGAACGGGATGACGGGCTCGTCGGGGACGTGGAGGCGGCCGGACTGCATGGTGATGGAGGATGGCATGGTGGTTCCGATCTGCGTTGCGTGCATGGGCCGCCCGGGGGGCGCCCCGGATCGGGCGCGTCGGGCGACGCCGGTGAATCAGGAAGAATAGCTGCCGGCGCGGGTGTGCTCGGGGGGTGCCTGGCGGCTGCGCTCGCCGGAATGCCCGCGGGCGCGGAGGATGGCCTGCATCTCCTCGGCCAGGGCGTGCAGCCGCTCGTCGGAGAGATCGCGCGGCCCGTCGCGGAGGTTGGCCTCGGCCTCCTGCACCTGCTGGTAGTTGTTCAGCACCGCGCCCACGATCAGGTTGATCAGCAGGAACGTGCTCACGATGATCCAACTGACGTGGTACAGCGTGCTCTTCCACTGCCAGGGCTGCCCGTCGGCGGCGTAGCGGAGGTCGCTCCAGTTGTCGCCCGTCAGCACGCGGAAGAGCGTGAACGCGCTCTCGTGCAGCGTGCCGTACTCCTTGGGCATGAAGGGTCCGAAGAGCTTGACGCCGATCACGCCGTAGATGAAGAGGATGACGAGCGCCAGCAGCGAGATGTACTTCATGCTGACCAGGCTCTTCACAAGAACGGTCACGATGACTCGCAGCTCCGGGACCGACCGCACGAGGCGGAAGACGCGCAGCACGCGGATCACCCGCGCGATGGCGGCGAGCGTGGGGTCGGACTGCGGGAGAAAACTCCCCGCGATGACGATGATGTCGAAGATGTTCCAGCCGTCGCGCAGGAAGGCGCCCAGGGTGCCGAACCGGGTCGCCACCGAGAGTTTCAGGATGAGTTCACCGACGAAGATCCCGAGGCAGATGGCGAGCAGCGAGCGGATCCAGCCGGCCTCGGGGGCGTAGGTCTGCCACGCGATGAGAACACCGTTGGCCAGGATGACGCCCAGCACGGTGAGACCAAAGGCCCGCGACTCCACGAGGGTGCGCAGCGAGTTCATGGCCCGCATTGTTGCCGGCCGGACCCGGGTTAGTCGCCCGCGGTCAGCTCGCGCACGAGCGCGTCGGCCTTGTAGACCACGCGCAGGCCCTCCACCAGCGCGCGGCTATCGACGGCGACTGCCCGTGCCTGCTTGTCGGAATACTGGAACGCCAGGGGAAGACTCTGGATGTTTCCGTCGAAGATCAGCCCGACGACCCGCCCCTCGCGGTTCACCACCGGCGAGCCGCTGTTGCCCCCGATAATGTCCGCGGTGCACACGAAGTTGAATGGCGTGCCGAGGTTCAGCGCGTCCTTGGCCTTGGTCCACGAGTCCGGGAGATCGAACTCGGACTCGTCACGGGCCGCGGCCCGCTCGAACAGGCCGCCCATCGTCGTGTACGCCGGCACCGTGCCTCCGCCTTCCGGGTACGACTTCACCGTGCCGTACGACAGGCGCAGCGTGCCCGTGGCGTCGGGGTAGGTGGTCTTGCCGAAGGCGGCGAACCGCGCGTCGGCGAGGCGGGCGTAGACATCGCGCGAGACGGCCTCGAGCCCGGACTCCCGGCGCGCGGTGATCTCGCGCAGCACGGGGTCGAGCGTGCGGGCGAATGCGAGCAGCGGCTCGTCCGAGTCCTTCAGCGCCTTCGCCAGCCCGCTTGGGCCGGCCTTCACGAGTGCGGCCCGGTGCGAGGCGTCGCCGAGTTTCGAAGCGCCGACGAGTTCGGCGGCGCGATCTTCGGGCGACTTGCCGTCGAGGAGCGAGCGCACGAGCGGGTCATCGCCCCCGAGGTGCTGGGCGAGGTACGCCAGGCCGTCGGCGATCAGGAACGTCTCGTACTGCGGGTAGACCGGGGTGGTGGCCTCGAGGTCGGCGATGACGCCGGGCATCGCGGCGTCGCGGAACTCGCGGAGCCGGTCGGCGTTGGGCCTGGGCCACTCGGACGCGAGCGACACGAGGGTGTCGGCGTGCTGCACGAGGCGGCTGAGGCGGAACGCGCGGGAGATCGCCCAGTCGCGCTCGTGCGTCCGCGCCGCGTCCTCGACGGCGCTCTCCAGCCGGTCGAGGGCGTCGCCCACGCGGGCCGCCAGAGCCGGGTCGGCCTTGATGGCGGCCCGGAGCTTCGCTTCCTCGTCCCGCTTGGCGCCCATCAGCGCCGGATCGAGCAGCCCGTGGTACATGCCCGTAAACGCCTTGCGCCCGTTCGCGACCCCGAAGATGTCGTCGCTCGCGATCCGTCGGTTCTCGGCGGACCGGTTCGCGAACGCGGTGAGCTTGTTCTCGGTGCGCCAGTACCACTCCAGGCGCGTGGGGATCGCGACGTCGCGCCGGTGCTCGACGTCGGCGATGGTCAGCAGGCGCTCGGTGCTGCCCGGGTGCCCGAAGACGAAGACCAGGTCGTTCTCCTGCGAACCCTGCGTGCTCCAGCGGAGGAAGTTCTCCGACTGCACAGGGGCGCCGTTCTCGTAGGCCCGGACGAACGCGACGTCGAAGCAGAAGCGGGGGTACTCGAAGTTGTCGGTGTCGCCGCCGAAGAACGCGGCCTGGATCTCGGGGGCAAAGACGAGGCGCACGTCGGTGTAGCGCTTCACCCGGTGCAGGTGGTACACGCCCCCGCCGTAGAGCGTGACGACGCGGGCGTGCATCCCGCTCCGCTGCTTCTCGGCGCTCTCCAGCTCCGCGATCGCCCGCAGGATCGCGCTGTTGGCTTCCTCGGGAGACTTGCCCTTGCCCGCGGCCTTGATCTTCTCGGTCACGTCCTCGATGTCCCACAGGACGGAGACCTCGGCCCCGGGGATGGGAAGTTCTTCCTGGCGGGTGCGGGCGTGGAACCCGTTCTTGATGTAGTCGTGCTCGGCGGACGAGAGTTCCTGGATCCACGTGCTGGCGACGTGGTGGTTGGTCATGATGAGCCCGGAGGACGACACGAACGAGCCCGAGGCTCCGTCGACGTTCACCGCCGCCCGCTGCATTTCCAGCAGCCATTCGGCGGATGGCGAGAAGTTGTGGACCTGCGCGAGGCGCTGGGTGGGCGGGGCCGTGAGCAGCCACATGCCCTCTTCGGCGCTGGCGGACAACGGCAGGAGAAAACCGGCGAGCAGGGCGAGGCGGAGGGGCTTGATCATGACGGGAGGATAGAAGGAGCACGGGCGGAACGCCTGCGCCGCCCCTATGTGCGCCGCGCGTGCTGAGGCCGCGGGAGCGGGAGCGTCGCGTTAGCGGGCGAGTTCCGGCGCGAGGGCGTCGTGCACCGCGGGCTCGAGCCCGGCCTTCTTCGCGCGGGCGAGCATGGTCCGCGCGACGTCGTCGCGCTCCTCGCCCTGCATCAGCACGGTGACGGTGAGCCACGCCGAGCTCGAGTTCACCTCGTGCGCGTGCGCGACGGCGCGCGTGAGCATCTGGCGGAACTCGTTGTCGCGGAACCCCAGGGCCTGGGGGATGAGCGGCTCGCGCGCCAGCAGCGGGTCGGTGCGGTACGCGAGGCGCATGACCGGCACCGCGTCGGCGGCGTTGCGGTCGGCGAGCAGCGCGATGGCCAGGACGCGCATCGCGCGGGCGTCGTCGGGCGCATCGTCCAGGTGCCGACGCAGGGCCGCGATCGACTCGCGCGGTCGCCCGTCGAGCAGCGCCCGCACGCCGTGCTCCGCGAGCGTGGATGGGGTGCCGGACGAGAACTGGACGGGCTGCTGCTGCGCGGGAGGCTGCGAAGCCGTCGCGGGCTGCGGTGTGAAGAGGCGCGGGTCGATCGGGCCGTCGCCCCGCAGGAGGTTGACGGGCTGGGCTCCCCAGACACGCCCGTGGGAGTAGTAGAGGCTGTTCGTGTAGTAGAAGGGGGGCGCGATGACGATGGGCGGGCAGTAGCCGGCGTGCGAGCCGCCGCAGGGATCGCAGTGCGATCCCGGGTAGCCGCTCACGCCGCCCACGCCGCCGGAGCCGACGCCGAACGAGACGTCGAGCCCGTCGCCGCTGTACGAGCCGCCGACGGAGAGGCCCGACCCGGTGGAGATCGGGTACGGGTGCGGCTGAATATGAGGCGGGCAGGGACGAGGCGGGCAAGGACGCGGCGGGTTCACGATCGGCGGCACGGGCAGAGTGGTGTAGAACCGGCGGGTGGAGAGCAGGTTGATGTTCGCGCGGCTGCTGGTGCCGATGCCCAGGTTGCGGCGCGGGGACTGCTGGATGACGATCGTGCCCGGCGATGCACCGGTGTACCGCGCGATATCGCTGGGGCGCGGCCCCTGCGCGATGGCGGGGAGCGAGACCGAAGCGGAGAGTGCAAGGCCCAGAAGAAGTCGCGAGCAATCCATGCTGTGCTCCTGAAAACGCGGGCGGCGGTAGGCCCGATACTGAGTACGACGCTCGGGACACCTCCGGGTTCCGAATCGGTCCCCCGAGATTGCGGCCCCGGGCGACGCCGGACGCCGCAGGCGGTATCGTGTGGGGATGCGAATGCGTGCGGGGCGGATGATGCGGGCGGGGTCGTGGGTGTGCGCGGGCGCTCTGGGTCTGGTCGGGTGCGGCACCGTCGGAAGTGCTGGCTCGCTGCGCGTGACCTCGCGGGGTGAGGAACGGGCACGGTTCGCCTGCGACCTGCCGACGCGGGTGTTCGAGCCCACGAGCAATCTGTCGGCGGACTTTTTCCTCACCGACCTGCCCCGCGAGGTGTGGGCGGAGGGTGGCGACGCCAGCACGGTGAGCGGGACGATCGTCCATGTGAACATGTTCATCGTGCCCAAGTCGGGCAAGACGCCGATCGCGACGGGCGCCAGCACGGCGGCGGTGCGCGTGCTCGTGCTCTCGCAGGGCGAACTGGGCGTGTACGGCGGGGGCGGGTTCTTCGCGCAGTCCGGCGATCTCAACGGCGAGTCGCTGGGCGGGAGCATTCGCGACGGCACGGTGCAGTTGATCCGCGCGACGCCGGGGTTCGAGGACCTGCTGGGGCCGTCGTTCCTGTCGGGGTCCATCGGCGCCCGTCGAAGCGCGGAGGACGTGGCGGCGCTGCGCCGGGCGTTCAACTACCTGTCGTCGTTCGGGACGCCGCTGGATCCGCCCGCGCAGGAGCCGTGAGCGGCTCGCCCAGCGACGCGAAGAGCGCGGCGGCGGCGTCGTGGTACATGACGCGGAGGAGGTCGGCGGGGAGCGAGAGCCCGCGCAGGCGCGGCGCGCTCATCTGGCCGTACTGCGCGGGGTTGACCATCGCGAGGTCCGGGTCGGCGATGGGGCTCTCCGCGTCGTAGTCGGTTTCCCACAGCGTGCGCAGCGCCCAGTAGCGGCTGGCGTAGAGATCGAACGCCGCGGCGGGGCTGTCGGCCAGGTCGGCCATCGGGTGGTTCTTGGGGTCCGGCGGCTTGGGGGCGAGGTGCTCGTCGGTGGTGACGACGTCTGAGCCGAAGAGGATGCGTCCGCGCCAGCGCTGGAAGAACTCGCGGGCGGCGGGCGCCGGGTGCAGGCTGATCTCGCGGACGATCCACTTGGTGGCGGAGGTGTCGAGGTACAGGTTGGGGTGCGACTCGAGCAGCGTGGAGAGAAACGCGAGGTCTTCGGGCCAGCCGCCCATGTGGGCCGCGATCCACGGGCCCTTGAAGCGGTCGAGCATCACGCGGAGCGAACGGTACTGGTCGATCTTGGCGCCGTACATCGCGACGTCGCCGTAGCGCGTGCCGAACCAGGTGTCCGGGTCGGCGACGTGCACCATGAAGCCCATGCCGAGCGATTCGGCGAGCTGGGCGTGGCGCACGCGCCACGGGCTGTCGAACGGGACGATGTCGTCGCCCGCGGCCCCGGGGAAGAACTCGCGCATCCGGGGCGCGTTCCAGAGCTTGACGATCTTGGCGCCGAAGCCGTCGTGGAATGCCTGGATATCGGCGAGGAAGCCCTCGGTCATGGCCGGCCGGCGCTCGGCGCGGAAATCGGGGAAGGCGATGAACCGCACGCGGTCGCCCAGGATGTCGCGGACGCGGGGGGCGTCGGCGAGGCGGACCATGGTGTGCACCCGCCGGATGCCGAAGAGGTCGGCCACGTCGCGCCAGATGGGGGCGGCCCCCGCGCCGTTCACGTGCGCGTGCACGTCGATGATCGGGCAGGGGGGCGCCGGCAGGCGGGCGGCCTCGAGGCGATAATCGACGCCGAAGCGATTGGCCGCGGTCGCGGCCTGGGCGCCCGCGCTGACGAACGTGAATGTCATGGGATCGACTGTAGAACACGCGGCGACCCGTCCTCGCGTCGCGCTCGCGCACGACTGGCTCGTCGGGCTGCGGGGCGGGGAGTTCGTGCTCGACGCCATCGCGCGGGCGATGTCCGCCTGGTGCGAGGTGGGGCCCGTCTACACGATGTTCGATTCCGGGGCGGCGCTGACACCAACGCTCGACGCCCTGCCCCGCGTCGTGTCGCGCGTCGGGCGCCTGCCGGGCGCGAACGCGCTGCGCCGGCACCTGCTGCCCTTGTATCCCCGGGCGGTCGCGGACTTGTCGGCGCGGCTGGCGCGCGATCATGCGCGCACGCCGTACGACCTGCTGATCTCGACGAGTTCGGCGGCGATCAAGGGGCTGCGTGCGCCCGAGGGCGTCGCGCACCTGTGCTATTGCCATAGCCCGGCGCGGTACGTCTGGTCGCAGCGCGGGGCGTACGCGGGAGCGGGTGCGCTGGTGCGAACCGGGCTGCGCCTTGCGGGCCCGAGGTTCCGCGCGTGGGACCGCGCGACGAGCGCCCACGTCACGCGGTTTCTCGCGAACTCGACGCACACGGCCCGCGAGATCGCTCGGTGTTTCGGGCGCGAGAGCGAGGTGGTCTTTCCGCCGGTGCGGACGGGGTTTTACACGCCTCCGGAGAAAGACGCGCGTCGAGGCGAGCACGCGCTCGTCGTCGCGGCGCTGGAGCCGTACAAGCGGACCGAGGTCGCGATCCGGGCGTCGGCGCTGGGCGGGCGGGCGCTGCGCGTGGTGGGGGAGGGCAGCGACGCGGAGCGCGTGCGGCGTGTGGCGTGCGAGGTGAGCGGGCGCGTGGAGTTCCTGGGGCGCGTCGGCGACGAGCGATTGCGCGCGGAGTATCGCGCGGCGCGGATGCTGCTCTTCCCGCAGATCGAGGACTTCGGCATCATCGCGGTCGAGGCGCAGGCGTGCGGGCTGCCGGTGGTGGCACGTCGGGCTGGCGGGGCGCGCGACAGCGTGCTGGACGGCGTGACCGGTGCGCTGTACGACGGCGAGAGCGCCGAGGCGATGGCGGCGGCGATGGCGCGGTGCCCGCGCGATGCGGGACGGGCGTGCCGCGAGAACGCGGCGCGGTTCGGGGAGGAGTCGTTCGCGGCGGGAATCAGCGCGCACGCGGGACGCCTGTGCCACCCAGCCTGAAACCTCGAAGGAAGCGCGGGCGTGCGTCCTGAGGCGTGCGGCCTGCGCGAGCACGGGATGAGTGCGGATTCTGTTTGGATCTTGGTGGCGTTCGCCGCCAGGTTTTGCACATTTTGCCCACAAATGTGGTGAAGTGGAGCAGAGTGTTGCAAAGTGTGGCGATGTGGTTATCATGCATCGGTCGTGCGAGCCCGCGGGGCGGCGTGCGGCCGGGAGGGGGCAGGGAGCGCCCCGGACCGCCGGTGAATTCCGGCACGCCGCGTGGAGACGCGCCATGAGCAACCGGGTGAGGACGGGTGATGATCTTCACGGGGTTCGCGGAACTGACGATCGACGCGAAGCAGCGTCTGGCCGTTCCGGCGAAGTTCCGGTCGCTGCTGGATCCGACGCGGGACGGGTCGGCGTTCTACTGCATCCCGTGGCCGGGGCACGGGCTGATGCTCTTCACCGAACCGATGTTCCGGCAGTTCGCGAGCCAGGCGGAAGGCACGCTGACCCCGGGCGAGGACGAGCAGGAGTTCGAGACGTCGTTCTTTGGGTTGACGGAGCGGCTGGAGCTCGATTCGGCCGGGCGGATCTCGATCCCGAAGCTGCACCTGGAACTGACGAAGCTGCCCAACGAGGTGGTGGTCGTCGGTGCGAGGTACCGGCTGGAAGTGATGGACCGGGCGGCGTGGGGCGCGAGGATGCAGGACCGGTTCGAGAAGCTCGCCCAGCGGGCGAGGAACTTCCGAGCACCAGGCCGGACCGGGGATGGGGCGACCGGGGAGAAGACCCCGACGTGAGATGGGGGCGGGGGAGGCCGTAGGGGTGGAGTGGGAGAGTGGCAGAGTGGGAGAGTGGGAGAGTGGCAGAGTGGGAGAGTGGTGAAGTGGGAGAGTGGGAGAGTGGGAGAGTGGTGAATCGGCGCGGGGTGAGAACGCCGCGGCGGGGTTGAGGGGCACGGATGCCCCGCGGGAGCACGGCCGCTCCCGTTGAGAAGTCACGGGCAGACGGAGGGAGGCAGGGACGCCTCCCGCCGGAGAACGGGCGAGAGCGACGGTCGGCGCAGGGACGCGCCGGTCGGCGGCTCGGCGGGCGCATGGTGGCCCGGCCCGGTCTTTGGCCCGCGAGAGTTGGCGTCCGCGCGTGCACCCCGCGCGCGGACGCCTTTTTATTGAGGCTGCGGGTTTGCGCGCGATGTGAACATCGCCGCGGCGTGACGGCAGGTCCGTGCACGTGGGGCCGCATGCACGGGCGGGGACGATTCCGCTGGCATTCCTCGCCGCGTGATGTAGATTCTCCTCATGAACCGCAGACCCACCGTCCTTGCCCTCGCCGCGGCCCTGTTCTCGGGCGTGGGGGTGTTCGCGCCCGAGGCAGCTGGGCAGACGTTCCAGCTTCTCAGCAGCCCGCCGGGGATCACGAGCGAGTGGGCGTTCGGGTTGTCCGACGACGGGGGCGTGGTCGTCGGCAACGGCGTCGGCGGGGCCTTTTTCTGGACGCCGCAGGGCGGGTTTGAGCACTTTGCGCCGAATACATCTTCTCCGTACGCCGGCTGGGGCTACGGCGTCTCGGGCGACGGCACGACGGCGGTCGGCGGGGCGAGGTACGCGGGCGATTCGACGTTTCACGCGTACCGATTCCGGCGTGGCGGAACGCTCGAGATCCTGGGGCGCCAAGCGGGGTACCAGAACGCCTATGCGCAGGACGCGAGTTACGACGGTTCGGTTGTCGTGGGCCGCAGCGAGTCGTTCGACGGCGCGATCGGCCAGGCGTTCCGGTGGACGAGCGCGACGGGTCTGGTAGGGCTGGGGTACACGCAGCCCGGGCATGCGTACAGCGAGGCCGCGGCGATCTCGCGCGATGGCACGACGATCGTCGGGCACAGCCGGGGGGGTTACTCCGATGCGTTCGTATGGACGTCGACGAGCGGTATGGTCGCACTGCCGGATATTGCGGGCGGCATCGACGCCCGTGCACACGGCGTAAACCACGACGGGAGCATCGTCGTCGGGGTGTCCGTGTCGTCTCTGACGGCCGTCCGGTGGATCAATGGCGTATCCGAATCGCTTGGAGTAGCTTCCGGGTACTTCCAGAGCATTGCAAATGCCACAAGCGATGACGGTAACGTCATCGTCGGCGGTCTCGGCGGATCGACTGGAGTCACAGCCGGGATCTGGACTCCCGATCGCGGCATGGAGCGACTGAGCGACTACCTCGCGTTCCACGGCGTGCAGGTGCCGGCGGGGATCAACCTGCTCACCGCCACCGCGGTGTCGGCGGATGGGCGGACGTTCGTGGGGTACACCGGAATCCCGGGCCCGGGTCTGCAAGGATGGATAGCTACAGTTCCGGCACCCAGTGCAATCTTAATATTTATGATCTTCTTTCCCGCAACGGCGCGCCGCGCGAATCGGTAGGATATGTTTCCAGATCCAAGCAGTCTCGCTCCTGTATGCGCGGAGCAAATAGAGGAGTGCTCCCATGCGCATCATGATGCTTCTCGTTCTCTGCGTGTTCGTGAGTGCCGCGCGTGCGCAGCCCGCGCAGCCTGATCGCGTGTTTCCTCTGTCCATCATGTGGCAGAATCATCCGCCGACGAATGTGGTGCCGGCGGACCCGCTCTTCGTCTCGATGGTCGGCGTGCAGATTCATGTGCCGGGACAGTTCCCCGATCCGGTCAACCACTCCGACTCGCCCACGGCCTTCAACACGATTGCTCTGGCGTTCTCTGGCGGATGAGGTATATTCCCGACATGGCATCGCCGCGCGGCACATTTGCTCTGGCTACGGCTCTGTTCTCGGGCGTGGTGGCCTCGTCGGCGACGGGGCAGACGTTCGACCTCTTGGGCCTCGGGCCGGCGGGATTCTCGTCTCGGGCCTACGGGCTCTCCGACGACGGAAGAGTTGCCAGCGGCGGGTCGCCCGGCAACCCGGCGCAGGGTTTCTGGTGGACGCGTGCGGATGGGCGACGTGACGTCGGGGTAGTACTCGGCTTGCCGTTCGGGTCGTATTCCTACGGCATCTCCGGTGACGGGGGCACGCTTGTCGGACAGTATGGGATTGACGCGTACCGCTGGACTATCGGCAGTCCGAGCCTCGACATCCTTGGCCGCCTGCCCGGGTACCAGTCGGCGTTCGCGCAGGACGCGAATCACGACGGCTCGATTGTCGTCGGCCGCAGCGAGTCGTTCGACGGGGCGATCGGGCAGGCGTTCCGCTGTACGAGCACGACGGGGCTGGTGGGGCTGGGGTACACGCAGCCCGGGCATGTGTACAGCGAGGCCGCGGCGATCTCGCGCGACGGAACGACGATCGTCGGGCACAGCAGAGGAGGGGGATACTCCGAAGCGTTCGCGTGGCGTGAGGACGTCGGAATGCAGGTTCTTGCGGGGCTCGACTCGACGAATGAAGCCAGGGCCTATGGGACGAACTTCGACGGAAGGGTGGTAGTCGGGGACACAAGGTACGGTGCGGGGAATCAAGGTGCAGTTATGTGGATCAGCGGCCAGCCCGTCGCGCTCGGCTTTGCATCGGGCTACTCGCGGAGTGCCGCGACCGCTGTGGATGATTCGGGAAGTGTGGTGGTGGGGTACGTATCCGCTCCCTTCCAGACCGCGGCGATCTGGACGCCTGGCCGCGGCATGGAGCCGCTGAGCGCCTACCTCGCCTTCCACGGCGTGCAGGTGCCGGCGGGGGTCAATCTGCTTACCGCAACCGCGGTCTCGGCGGATGGAAGCACGATCGTCGGCTATACAGGGTTGAACGGCGGACCTGTCGAAGGCTTCATCGTTTCAATTCCATCTCCCAACACGATTTTTATGTTCGTTCTTGCGTTCTCCGCAACAGCGCGTCGAGCGCGACGGTAATCTGCTACAAGAAATCGCCCTTGCGTGCTCGGGGCTACCGGAGACCTCGCCATGCGCACGCAGCTTCTGATCGCTGTGTCGCTGCTCTCGCTGCCTGTGTTCGCACAACCAGCGCAGCCGGTTCGTGTGTTTCCTCTGTCCATCATGTGGCAGAGTACGCCGACGGGGTATGGCGGCGATCCGTTCGTCACGCCAATGCAGACGGTGGACGTGCACTGGCGTCCCTACTACCCGAACCCGCAGAATCCGACACCCGAGTCCGCTGCGGCGGCTCTCGCGCAGCGCGTGCTCGCCGACTTCACGAGCAATCTCATCACGCCGGACAATGTGTGCGTGATCGTGCGGGGCTTTGGGCACGACACCGAACGCTCCGACCCGACGTGGTTCGCTACCGAACAGAACCTCCCCGCCCTGGGCTTCTGGACCCCCGGCACCACGCAGGACCCCGGGCCGGATGTCCTGCGTTGGCCAAACGGCACGCCTCTCACGCCGTTCAACTTTCCCGAGGCACCGACAAACTACCCGCCCGACCCGAACTCGCCGAACTATCCGGGGGATGCACGGTTCGACGCGCGCCCGTGGCGGCATCCGTTCCCGGTGAATGCGACGCTCGGCGGGCCGCTGAGGGCCTGGATGGTGGAGTTCGTCGATGAACTTGACGCACAGATCGCGGCGATCCGGGTGAACAACCCGGCATTCCCGCCGGTGAGTGACTGGCGGTTCTACTTCGACGTCGAGGCGTTCATTCTCACGACCGGCAGCCGCAACGGCGTGTTTATGCCGTGGTTTCTCGCGTCGCAGGCCGGCGATCCGAACTCGATCTGGAACACGTGGAAGGTGCCCGGCTCGCCGGGGTGGGTGCCGCCCCAGTCGTTCCCCGGCTCGGACGGCATGACGCTGGCGGAGATGTGGAATGCGGCCGCCGCGGCGTACGGGTGGATAGTTGACCCGGATGATGCGTTCAACTTCAATCGTCGTGCCGACCATCCCGACAACCGTCCCTACATGATCTGGTGGATGTCGATCTGGCGGAACGTGCACCAGGCGGTGATGGACAACGCGGCGTACAGCGTGCTGCGCGCGAAGTTCGGTTCGAGCATCCGCGTGGGCAACTACAACGGCACGCGGACCGACGGCGCGCTGGACCAGGTGGGATGGCACCTGCCGCCGCAGCAGAGCGGGCCGGTGAACGAGTTGAACCGGTGCTGGATCGATCACCAGCCGGTGTTCGGCCAGTTGCCGGCGACCCAGCCGCCGCAGACGCGACACAACGTGGCGACGTCTCCCGCGCGGTACGACGTGTGGGCGGGGTATGTGCAGTCGTTCGGGTCTGCCCAGTCGTCACCCGGGATGGTGGACTCGCCGGAGTTGTACCCGGTGAGTTACCTCCAACTCGGAACCGACGAGTACGGTAATCCGCTGACGACGCACCTCGGGCACCGCCAGCCGAACCAGTACCTGCCGGGCACGCCGTACGAGACACGGTTCGAGGCGTCGACGCGTCTGCACCGTCACGCGGCGGAGTCGGTGATCAACTCGTTCGAGGGGAATCGGTGGGACAAGTTGGTGCCGTAGGTGGCTCAGTATGCGCATGTGTCTGACTCTCAGAACAGGGATATTGACTTTTACCAGGGAAACCCCGCGGGGCTGCGCATGCTGCTGGCGATGCTCCGCGCGAAGAACGTGCCCGAGATCATCTTCTGGACGCCCGGGGACGTGGTATGGCAGACCTATTCGTGGAGGGGCACGGTGGAGCTCACGCGGTACGTGTACGCCGCGAGCATCGACAGCGTGACCACGGCGTTCGGACACGAGCCGCAGGACTACCCCGGGCACGACCCGCTGATGCTGGAGTACACGCTGCGCACGCCCGCGGGAGAGCAGAGCACCGCTATGGTCGTGCCCCAGTGGTACTCGCTCGTGACGTCGCAGGGGACGATGTTCTGGCAGCAGGCCGGCATCGAAGTGGGTGTCCGTCTGCAGATGCTGACAGGCGCGGAGATGTCCACATACGTCGACTTTCGAAGCCAACATTCGTTCGAGGTTCACGTGGAGGATCAGGGCAATCCGGAGATCATTGGGCAGGTACTGGCTCTTAACGTGTTGACGAACGAGTGGCATGCGCTTTCGCTGCGGGAATCCGGCACCCAATACGGCTTTATCACGCCGGATGCGGAGTCGCGCCGCACGTTTGTTGTGCCGCAATCGAGCACGGGCGTGCAGTTTGTCGAGAGCGATCCGAGCGAGCCAGATGTATACCGCATGACGGTCCGATTGATTCACCGAGGTGTGCTGAGTGATGAAGCCCCACCATGGACGGTCTCGCGATTCAATCTGCTGCAGGTGGTGCCGATACTTCAAGAAGGGTCACCCGACCCGGGCGAGGGGCTCTCGTCTGCGGACATCGACGGCGATGGCGAAGTAACCGGGTTGGACCTTCAGATGTTCTCTCAGGACCTGGCGGAACTCCGACCAGGTGCTGACCTTGACCGGGACGGCGTGGTGAGCGGTGACGACGTGACGTCGTTCCTTGAGGCGTATGCGGGCACGCCGTAGGAGCTCGGGTCGGGCGATTCATGCGGCAAAACAAAAACCGGCCCGATCTTGCGACCGGGCCGGCTCTACGTTTCGAGTCGTAGCGGGCTGCGCGACGCAGTCCGTCGAGTGCGTCTTATCGACGCAGCCCCTTGATACAGTCAGACACTGGATCACCTCCTTTCGTAGAAGACTCCCCGCACGTCCGAGGGCTGTAGACCTCGAAGCCGGGCTCCTACTCCGCGGGCCGTCGCCCGCGGCTCATCGCCCGCGTCGCCTTCCGGAAGGGCTTCGCGGTCGTCGCGGGCCTCGCAGGGGTCCGGGGGGTTTGGTCCCGGGTTCGTCCCGCGCTGCACGCGATGCATCAGTATCGGAAATTTGGTACGCCGCGGCAAGCGAAAAGGTTCCACTGATTGACAGGAAGTCCACAGTGGGAACATGGGAAAGCGCGGGGAAATAGCGAGGGTTTTGCCCTGAACCGGGGCCCGGAAAGACCCCGCCCGGAAGCGCGTTCAGGGCTCGTCGAACTGCGTGAACGCGCCCTTGGCCGTCTGCTCTTCCACGTACTTCTGGAAATCGCTCATCTTGTACGAGATGAAGATGAACGCGTGCTGCAGCGTGAGCCACTCGAGGTCGGCGGGGTCTTCCTTCAGGTCTTTGCGGAGGCGGTTGAGTTCGGCGAGGAGGGTTTCGGCTTTCATGGGGCGGTTCCTGCTGGTGGAGCAACGCGCGCGCGGACACGGTCGCCCGCGCGGGCGAGCGCGAAGAGCACGGCGAGGACGCAGACGATCGACGGGCCTGTCGGCCAGTTCATCTCGAAACTGAGGATGATGCCGGCGAGCACGCCGATCCCGGAGGTGACGGCGGCCGTCACGAGCACGGGGCGCCAGCGCGTGCTGAGGCGCAGCGCGACCGCGCCGGGGAGCACGAGCAGCGCGGTGGCGAGGACGACGCCGGCGAGCTTCATCGCGGTGACGGTGGCGAGCGCGAGCAGCGTCATGAGCAGGACGTTCATGGCGGCGTGACGCACGCCCATCGCGCGGGCGACGACGGGGTCGAACGCCCAGAACACCAGGCTTCGACGGAACCACCAGAGCGCACCGGCGGCGAGCAAGGCCACGCCCCACGCGACGCCCGCGTCCGTCCACGCGACGTCGATGATGCTGCCGAAGAGGAAGGTCTCCCACGAGACGGTGCTGGGCGCGTAGTGGAGCATGATGGCGCCGGCGGCCATGGACGCGACGAGCACGATGCCGATGGCGGTGTCGGGCTCGGCGGCGCGCCCGCTGAGCAGGCCGATGAGCAGGGCCGCGCCGAGGCAGAAGGCGAAGATGATGGCGAACTGGACGACCGCGCCCAACCCGCCGAGCGGGCCCGACGAAGCGAGCGCGCCGGTGAGCCCGACGAGCGCGACGACGCCCACGCCCCCGAACGCGGCGTGGCTGACACCCTGCCCGATGAACGCGAGGCGCTTGAGGACGACGAGCACGGAGAGCGCCGAGCACAGTGCGGCGAGGGCGACGCCGGCGACGACGCCGGGCCAGTACAGGCGCCAGAGGTCGGGCGAGGTGAGGTAGTGCAGGGTGTTCATCGCGGTGGGCGGTTGGGTGTGGCGGCGGGGGCGGAGATGCCGAGCGGGGCGACGGGCGGGGCGTGGGCGTGCGAGGGATCGGTGCAGGCGTGGGCGGGGTGGGCGTGCACGTGGACGTCGCCGAAGATGCCAGCGACGTCGTGACGGAAGACCTCGGCGAGGACGTCGGGGGTGAGGCCGTGCGGCGCGACGTGGGAGTGCAGGGTGCGGCTGAGGCAGGCGACGCGGTCGCAGCCGGCGGCGACGGCGCGGATGTCGTGGCTGACGACGACGACGGTGACGCCGATCTCGTCGCGCACGCGCGCGAGGAGCGAGGCGAACTGCTGCTGTCCGGCGATGTCGATGCCGACGGTGGGCTCGTCGAGGAGGAGCAGGCGCGGGCCGGTGGCGAGCGCGCGGGCGATCATCACGCGCTGGAACTGCCCGCCGGAGAGGTGGCCGATGGGGCGGTGGGCGAGGTCGTCGGCGCCGACGACGCGCAGGGCGCGGTCGATGCGGGCGCGGGCGTCGGCGGAGAGTCGCTGCCAGGGCCACAGGGCGAGGGAAGGGCCCATCTCGACGGCCTGGCGGGCCGAGAGCGGAAATGCCAGTTCGCAGGTGGGTCGCTGGGGGACGTAGCCGACCATGCCCTGTCGGGCGGCGTGGCGCGGGTGCATGCCGAAGACGCGGACGTCGCCGTGCTGGACATCGAGCAAGCCGAGGGTGAGTTTCAGCAGGGTGGACTTGCCCCCGCCGTTGGGCCCGAGGATGCCGAGGCGCTCGCCCGCCTCGACGCGGAGGGAGACGCGCTCGAGGACGGTGCGGGGCGCGTCGTCGCCCGCACGGGCCGGGTACGCGAATGAGACGTCGCGGTACTCGACCGCGGGGGTAGACATGCGGGGAGAGCCTAGTTCTTTGCGGCGAGGTTCGCCGCGAGCGCGTCGAGATTCGAGCCCATGAGCTGGAACCAGTCGCCGTCGCCCAGGGGGTCGAGGGTGGCGACGGAGACTCCCGCGGCCTGGGCGATGCGGCGCGCGGTCGACTGGTTGAACTGAGGCTCGGCGAAGATCGCGCGGACGCGCTCGGCGCGGATCGCCTGCACGACCTCGGCGAGCCGGGCCGGCGTCGGTTCGGCGTTCTCGAAGCCTCGGATGACCGCCGCCACACGCAGGCCGTAGCGGGCGGCGGGGCGCGGGAAGGCGTTGTGGTGCGTCACGATCGGGCGGCCCTGGAACGGGGCGAGCCGGATGCGCCAGGCGTCGTCCACCGCGCGCACCCGCGCCACCAGCGATGCCTCGCGCGAGGCCAGGTCGTTGCGCGCGGCGGGCGACAGCGGGGCCGCGCGTTCGGCCGCGGCGCGCACGCTCGTCGCGAGCGCGGGCACGACCTGCGCCACCAGCACGGGATCGAGCCAGAGGTGCTGGTCGACCGGGCCGTGGTCGCAGTGTTCGTCATGGTCGTGATCGTGGTGCTCGTGCGCGGCGTCGGCCTTGATGCCCACGGCGTCGGCGAAGCAGACGACCTGGCGCGTGGGGCGGGGGTCCTTCGCGAGCGTCTGCTCCACGCGGGGTTCGAGCGCGAGGCCGACGTAGAAGACCAGGTCGGCGCGGGCGACCGCGGCGAGGTCCTTGGGCGTGAACTCGTAGCCGTGCTCGCTGCGCCCGGGGGGCATCAGCACCGTGACGGTGCTGCCCTCGGGGAGGAGGGGCTCGAGGATGCCCTTGAGCGGTGGGATGGTGACGACCGCGCGGATGGGGGGCGCGGGGGTGGCGCTCGCTGCCGGGGCCGCGGGTGCCGCGGGCTGAGCCGCCATGGCGAGCAGGGGCGAGAGGAACGCCACGAGAAGGGCGAGGAGCGGCGGCAGCCGTCGGGCGGCCGCGGGGCGGAACGATGCGGAACGGATGGCGGGCGCGACGGCGGCGGGGCGGAGAGGAGGATGCATGCGGCGGGCCTCGGGGGGCGGGCGGAAGACGAGAACCGATTCTCAGTAAGGACAATAGGCCGCGTGGGTTCGCGCGGGGGCGCGGGAAACGGAGAGCACCGGGCCCGGATAGGTTCCCACCCCCACACGCGGCCGTGCCCCGACGCACGGGGACTGGAAAGGCCCGCCCCGGAAACAGCACCACCCCGGAAACAGCACCACCCCGGAACCAGCACCACCCCGGAACCAGCCCGCCAAGAAGCGCGGAAGAACGCCCGGTGCAGACCTATAGTGGCCCCCGCGGCGTGGCGACCACCCGCGGACACGCGATGGGGCGGTAGCTCAGCTGGTAGAGCGCATCGTTCGCAATGATGAGGTCGGGAGTTCGATTCTCCTCCGCTCCACTTGAAGGACAAGCCCCGATCTTCGGGGCTTTGTCGCTTTTTGGGGGAGGGGTGTGCCCGACCGGGCGTATGGCGGCGCGGCGGCGTCGTGTGGTCGATCGCGGGCGGGCGAGCGATCAGCGCCCGATGGTGGTCGCGTCGGGGAAGGCTTCGAGGGTGAGGGGCGTGGTGATGCGGCCTGTGGTTTCGTTGCTGGAGCCGCCCTTGATGGCGATGGTCTGTCCGGGCTGGGCGAAGGCGAGGGCGGCGTTGAAGGTCGTGAACGGCGTGGTGTAGCTGCCGTTGGGGGTGGAGCCGGAGTAGTTGAAGTCGACCCAGATGATGGGGCTGTTGGGGTCGAGGCAGGTGCGGCCGGCGGCGAACTGGCGGATGACGGCGGCGGAGTAGGGATCAAAGTCTGGGGCGCCCACCGGCGAGCAACTGTCGATGGCCGAGCACATGATGGTGCACGGCGTGACCGGGGGATCAAGCTGGTTGCAGTGCTCGGCGTTCCACGTGTGGCCGAGCTCGTGGGCCATGAGCGTGACTCGCTGGATGAAGGTGCTGACGAAGGAGGCCGAGATGGCGTAGCCGTTGCCGCTGTGAGGGCTGCCGCACATGCCGCCCAGGAACGCGATGCCGATGTGATTGTCGGTGAACGTCCTGCCGGACATCATGTAGGCGATGTCGCGAGAGACTCCCTGATGGTTACCGATCCAATGCGCGCGGAACTGGTCGCGGAGCGCGACGGAATCATTTCCCGTGTACGGGTCATCCTCTGTCGTGCGGATGATGATGTCGCCGAGCACATGGCTGAGGCGGCAGGCGCGCTCGTACGCGAGGTTGGTGGCGTTGAGGAGCAGCTCGATCTCGGCCTGGACGCGGGCGGGGTCGCGGCGGTTGACGTTGTAGTACTCATAGTCGGCGTCGAAGGCGATGCGCGCCCAGAGGAGGGTCTGGAGGCGGAACTCATCGAGCTCGACGTTGGCCGCTTCAATGAGGGCGTCGGGGTCGAGAGGATTGGGCGTGGTCGTCAGGCCGCAGGTGCCCGGCGACGCGCGCATGTCGGCCGTGGTGTAGACGACGTGCTGGTTCGCGAGGTCTGGGTTGGGGGCGGGCTCGATGCCCCAGGTTTGGCCGCCGGGCGTGAAGATGATCGCGTGGAGTTGGCCGTCGATGATGGACGCCGCGACCTGGGCGCCTTCGACGCCTTCGACGGTGCCGCGGTAGGTGGATGCGGGTGCGGGCTTGACGGGGGTGAGGCGCCCGGGTTCGTCCTCGACGAGGACGCGGGAGTTGCTCGCACGAACGAGGTACTTGGTGAGAATCAGCCGTCCGGCGTGCGGTCCGGCCGGGATGTCAACTGCGAAGGTGGCGGGGAGATCGGCGGGGAGCGCGAGGGTGGTGCGCGTGCCGCCGTCGATCGCCGGGCCGAGTGCGCGAGCGGGCACGACGGGGACGGACGGGGGCGCGATCGACTGGCCGGGCGCGGCGCCGGGCATCACCAGGGCGGCGGCGAAGAGGCCGAATCTGAGGGGTAGGCGCCACATGAGACGGGCCCTTTGGTGAGGGTGAGATTCGAGGTCGGGGTCAGGGAACGCCGATGCGGACCCCGCCGAAGGGGGCGACCCAGCGCTGCGGGCGGTCGAAGCGGCCGATGTCGTTGTACGTGCCGTCGGTGATGTACACGGTGCCGCCGTTGGCGACGGTGGTGGCGGAGCGAGTGACATTCCAGTCCGGGTCCAATGGTGTGCCGCTTCCCATGGTGGTGACGCGGTGGGCGTGCGTCCGATCCACGAAGCGGGAGTCTGGTCCGGGGAAATCGGCGAGCATGGCGTTGAGCGCGGGCAGGCGGATATCGGTCCCGGCGTTGCCTGCGGGAGGGAACTCGAGCGAGCACCCTCCGTCGGTGTGGATGCCGGCGGCGTAGCCGGGCCTGGAGTCGACGAAGAGGGGAGAACCTGAGCTTCCGGCTTCGGTGTCGGCCTGGTAGAAGGCGTACCAATGCGGGACGGGCAAACCAACGCTCAGGTTGCTCAGCACCTGACCTGTCGAGGTCTGCTGGGTGGCATAGTTGATGCCGGTATCGTCCCCGTGCCCCGTGACGCGCAGGTCGGCGCCGACGAGGAATGTGCCGGTTCCGCAGAGACGGAAGTACCCTTGGCGCTGTTGCGGGTGCTGGCCGCTGCTGTTCGTGGTGGTGTCAAAGCAGGCGAAGTCGCGTCCTGCGATCACGCTCGGGTCGTGGAGGAACTGCGAGTTGTTCACCGGGTACTGATCCTGCGGCGCCGCGAAGACGATCGTGCCGTTGGAGTTTGACGAGGGCACGTTGAACTCGACTCTGTAGCCGTTGTTGGCGTCGCGGTTGCCGTCGCCGTCGGCGTCGAAACAGTGGCCTGCGGTGATGAAGATGCCGGCGCTCGAGAGGTACGCTGTGCAGATGCCGATGCTGCCGTTGGTGTTGAACTTTATGAATCGCGCGATGCGGTTGTCGGTGGAGCGTGAACGGTTGTCCTCGCCGCAGAGAGAGCGTTCGGTGAACTGGTGCTGACCGACGTCGGCGGAGTCGAGGCGGAAGCCCACGCCCCGATCGTTCGGCGCGACGTGCAGCCGCACCACGATCTGGCCGCCGTTGAAGAGCGAGGAGCGGCCTTGGCAGTTGGCCATGGTGCCGCCGACGAACTCCTCGACGCTGCCGTCGAGGTTCGAGATGATCTCGAGGCGGCTGGACGTGCCGAGGTTGACGTTGGTGAAGACGAGCGAGGCCCAGGGGCCCTGGAAGTCAAAGAGATGGTCGTAGACGGTCGATTCGGCGAGGCCATTGCCGTCGTACGGGCCTTGCACGACGCCGACCGCTTCGCGGCGACCGGGCACGAAGTCCTGGGCCGCCGACACGTCGACGCAGAGGCAAGCCGCGAGCAGGAGCAGGAGCGAGCGGAACATGGATGGTCTCCAGGAGGGCGGATGGTGCGATCGCGAGCGGGGAGCAGCGGTGACGCCGATCACTGGAGGTTGACGAGGACGAGGACCATGCCCTTCTCGCCCTGGGCGAGGGGGGTCATGGCCTTGCCGATGACGGAGCCGCTGGCGTCGGCGCCGGGGCGCACCTTCATCGCGTGTCCTGGCGTCTGGCTCGAGGTGAGTCGGTCGCCGGGCTCGATGGCGCCGAAGGACGTGTCGACGTAGCACCAGACGCGGCCGGTCATGGCGACGGGGTGGTCGCCGTCGGCGTGCTGCTGATCGATGGCGCGGAGGGTGAGGCCGGGGGCCAGGCCGTTTGCCCCGGAGATGATGCCGGCGACCTTGGTGTCGTAGGCGGTGGTGGAGACGACGAGGGCGCCCGGGTTGGCGGGGTCGATGGAGACGACCATGCCGGGGATGGCCTGGACGGCGGTGGTGGTGTCGGTGGCGAGGCTGGCGGCGACGTCGAAGGGCTCGGCGACGTCTGAGCCGCCGACGATGGTGAGGACACGGACCTGGGCCTCGCCGTCGCAGTTGATCGCGAGGCCGCCGCCGTCGTTGCGGCAGTAGATGGCGGCGCCGCCGGCCGCGCCGCTGAGCGCGACGAGACCGACGCCGGTGGGGGATTCGGCCCAGGCGCCCTCGCCGGCGCCGCCGAACCAGCCCTTGTTGCCGTTGGCGGCGCGTTCGCCGTACACGGCGGTGCCGCCGGTGTTGGTGACGCCGCGCACGGCGGTGCCGGTGATGCTGGTGGCGAGGACCGCTTCGGAGGAGGTCGAGTCGGCGACGACGCCTCGCCCGCCGTTGGTGGCGTTGGCACGGATGGCGGTGCCGGTGGAGCTGGTCGCGAGGACCGCTTCGGAGGAGGTCGAGCCGGCGACGAGGCCTCGGGCGCCGTTGGTGGCGAAGGCGCGGATCGCGGCGGCGTTCACGCTGCTGCTGGCAGTTTCGGCCTGGAGTCCGGTATTGGCTCCAGCGGAGTGTGTGGCGCGGGCGTGGATGCCGATGCCGTTCTGATCTGCTGTTTCGGCCCGAACGCCGATGGCCACGCCCAAGGGGTTGTCGCCAGTTGCCGACGCGAGGAGGGCGATGCCGTCGGTCCCGGTGGAAATGGCCTGAATGCCAATGCCGTCAAGGCGTGTGTTGGTGCCGTTGATGGTTCCGGCCGCGCTGACGGAACCCGAGAGCGTCAGCGGCACGGGGATGGAGGTGAGGAAGGCGGAGGCGTGCTGGCCGTCGAGGAGATCGGCGTTGAGGTTCGCGACGACGCCGGTGCTCGAGACGCCGATGCTGTTGAAGTTGGCGTGGCTGAAGGTGCTGGTGCCATTGACGGTGAGCCCGTTGTTGACGAGGAAGTTGTCCGAGACGCCGATCACGCCGACGCCGGGGGTATCCAGCGTGACGGCGACGGAGTTCGTGACGCCGAAGAGCTGGCCGGGCGTGACGGTGAAGGTGCCGGGGGTGGCCGCGGCGCCGCGGACGTCGAGCGGGGCGGTGGGTGTCGAGGTACCGATGCCGACCCGGCCGTTGGTGTGGTTGATGACGAGTTGTGGGGAGCCGTCGGACTTCACGAACGAGGTGGATCCGGTGGCGATCGTGTTGGTGAAGACCATGACGCCGTCGAGGCCGCCGTTGTATTCGATATCGCCGTTGCCGGTGGTGACGCGGACGAAGGAGCCGCCACCAGAGGCGACCTCGAACTTGCCGGAGGGGCTGGCGGTGCCGACGCCGACGCTGCCGAGGAAGGTGTTCGGGAAGTTGCCGAAGGCGTTTGCGCGGTTGAGGAGCGCGACGTTGGAGGAGAGGCGAGCGTCGACGAGCGTGCCGGATGCGATGTCGGCGGCAGTGTGGGTGTGGGCGACGAGGGCGAAGGCGGAGCTGTGCAGGCCGTCGAGGAGATCGGCGTTGAGGTTCGTGACGAGGCCGTTGGAAGAAACGGCGAAGGGAAATCCGGGTGAGGTAAAGAAGGGTTGAGTCTGGAATGTTTGCTGAGCGCTCCAGCTCTGCACGATGTTCGTGCGGGCGACGACGGCGGGAAGGCGCGACACGTCGAGCGTGCCGCTGGCGATGTTCGAGGCGTTGAGCTGGGTGAGCGCGGCGCCCGAGCCGGTGAACGCGCCGGAGAACAGGTTCGCGGGATTGCTGAGGTTGACCTGGGATGCGTAGGTGCCCGAGAAGCGGGAGCTCGGCAGCGAGCCGTTCGTGAGGTTGTTCGCGTTCTGGTAGAACGATGCCGGCTGGCCGTTGAGGTTGGTCGAGTTGATGGCGGCGCTGGCATTGGCGGCGGTGCTGGCGTTGGTGGCCCACATGGCGTTGGGCGTGGGGTTCAGTGTCTGGCGCGGCGCGAGCACCGTGAAGCCGGTGGTGTTCGCGCACGGGAGCGTTTGGCCGGCATCGGCGCGCACCTGGATCTCGAGCGAGAGCAGGTCGCCGAGGAAGGCGCTCCCGAAGTCGAGGGACACGGTGAACTGCCCGTTTGCGCCCAGCAGCACGTCGTTCGAGCAGAGCAGCGGGCCGACGGGCGAGCCGCTCTCCGTGTACAACTGGAAGCGCAGATCGTGGAAGCCGCTCGAGGGCGTGCCCGCGTCCGAGAGCGAGCCCTGATAGGTGAAGGCGGTGCCGACCGCCTGACCACACGCCGAACCGGCGGCGGCGAGCAAGGTGGCGATGGTGATCATCCGGCGAACGCTGCGATTGGTGTGTGCCACGGGTGCTCGCTCCCTCGGAAAAGTTCGCGCTGCTCGTCTGGCTTGGGTGTCCGGGCCGCCGACGGGCGCCGGGACGGATCGAAGCAGACGGGGCGACATCCGAGAGGGGAGTTCGCGCCGTGATTCGTCGGAGAAAAAGGGGAAATCGCCGGAGTCAGCGGGCGGGCAAGGACCAGCTCCAGACCGCCCCGCGGTCCTGGTGGACGTCGGCGGGCTGGGGCCAGTCGAACTTGGGCGCGCTGAAGACGATGTGGCGTCGGGCGTGGCCGCTCGTGCGGCTGAGCCACGTGTCCATTCTGATGCCGAGGTCGTCGTCGTCCTGCCCGCCGAGGTAGATCGTGCGCTCGAGTTGCCAGGCGTGCGGCGTCGGTTCGTAGATGGCGACCCCGCACCTGAGTGTTCGGCTTCCGGGGCGCTTGTGAAAGACGGCCAGCCGTCCGTCGAACTCGGTGAACCAGAGGCCGAAGAGCGAGTTGTGGAACCGGTTCGCGACGTCGGGGGCGATCTCGCTGTCGAGGACCCAGCGCAGGCCGTCGGACGATTCGGCCTTGCCGGTCGCCGCGGGCTCCGGGCGGAAGATAAGGACCTTGCCCACGCGCGTGGCTTCGGGGTACGACCACGTGGCGGCGGAAATGGCCAGGTGCACGCCCGCGGGGCCGGGGGGCGATCCTTTGGGTCGGAAGGCCACCACATGGGTGCCGAAGTTGTCGTAGGGCCGGATCGAGGGGTCCCACAACTCCTGGACGAGATCCCACCGGTCGGTTGTGGGGCTGCGCCTGTAGATGTAGACGACGCCCGTCTGATCGCCCACGGCCGTGTTGGCAAAGGGGCCGGCGAGCACGATGTACTCCCCGCCTTCGAAGACTCCGGGTGAGATGCCAGGCATCTCCGGGCTTCGGAGACTGTCCGGGGAGAGGGTTTGCAGAAGCGTCAGGCGGCCGTCTTTCAGGCGGAACACATGCGCCGGGCCGGCGCCGGCGGGCAAGGCGCGGGGCCCATCCTTGGCGGCGGCGGGCGATCGGAAAAAGCTCGTGATGACCACAATGTCGCCGCTGCCGTCTATGCGATAGCCGAGGCCGTCCTGTTCGAAGGGAACGGGTGCGGTGATGCGCTGGGTCTGTCGCCACTCGGCGCCGACGCGATTGAAGACATAGACGGCCCCGGCGACAGGGAGGCCGTCGACGGGTGTGCCGGGGGCGCCCACGATCGCGGTGTCGCCCACGAGGAGCGCGCTCTCGCCGAACCTGCGGGAGTGGCAGAGGTCCGGGACGGTGAGTTCGGCTTCCTGGCGCCAGGCGCCGTTCTCGTGGACGAATATGGCGGCGCGCCCCGCATCCACGCCGTCGTCTCGTCCGGGCACATCGGCCTGGACCGCGCCGACGAGAAGACGATCTCCAAAGCCGCTCACGGCGTGCCCGAACAAATCGCCCGGGGTGGGGTTCTCGATCGTGATGCGGGTCGGGGATTGCCAGATGTCCGGGCCGGCGCGCGGATCGCAGCGACGCAGCGCGAAGAGCGATGACGAGCCGGCGAGCGCGAGCAACGCGACCGCCGCGGTCCCGCCCCGGGTGAGCCGGCGGCGTGCTTCCGGGCGGGGCCCTGGCGTGGGCGAGGCGAACGCGTCGGCCATGTGCTGCGCCGACGGGAAGCGCCGGTCGCGATCGAACGCCATCGCGCGTTCGATGATGCGGACAAGGTGCGTCGGAAGATCAGGGGCGGTTCTGAGTGCGGCGAGGTGGTCGCCCTGCTGGAGCGAGCGGAGCGCGGCGGGCACGCTTGCGTGGCGAGTCGGGGGCGAGAGGAGGAGCAGGTGATACAACGTTGCGCCGAGCGAGAAGATGTCGGCGCGGTGGTCGAGTTCCTCGCCGCGGAGTTGCTCCGGGGCGGCGTAGGCGAGGGTGCCGAGAAAGCCGGGGCCCACCGTGAGGCTGTCGCGGGCGGCGTCCTTGGCGAGGCCGAAGTCCGAGAGCAGCGGCGTGCCGTCCCGGCGCACCAGGATGTTGGAGGGTTTGACGTCGCGGTGGACCACGCCCGTCGCGTGCACCGAGGCGAGGGCCCGCGCGATCGCTTCCGCGACCCGCGTGACGAACCCGATGAAGCCCTCGTCAGGCCTGGCGACGCAGAGCCGCTCGTTGAGAACGGCCATCCGCTGCTGGTGCGTGTCGGGGCCGGCGTGATCGGTCCACAGGTCGATGGCCTGCTGCATGGTCAGCCCGTCGACCCATTCCATGATGTAGGCGAGGGTCTCGCCTTCCTCGACGATGTCGTAGACCGACACGATTCCGGCGTGACGTTGCTTCGCGACGGACATGACCTCGGCCTTGAATCGCGCGCGCGCCGAGAGCGAGCCGGCGATGTGCGCGGGGAGGACCTTGATGGCGACGGGTCGGCCCCCCAGGCGCTCCTGGCGGGCGAGGTACACGACTCCCATCCCACCCCGGCCGAGTTCGGAGAGAATGGTGTAGCCCTGGAGATCCATGCCGGGCGCGGCCGAGCCGCAGAGGACCTTGGCGACATCCGCGAGGCGCTCGGCGGCGGCGCAGAGCGAGGGATCGGCCCGGATCTCGTCGGGGAACGGGATGGGGTTGCCGATCTGAATGGACCCGACCGCGCGGTCGAAGAACTCGTCGAGCAGTTCCTGGCGCGCGGCGCGGGCGCGCTCGCCTGCGGCGGGGTTGGCCCGCGTGCCTTCATCGGATGGATCGTCTGGGGGGCTCGGGTCCATGGGCGACAGAGGAGAGGGGCTTCGAGCGATGCGAAGTGTCGGCGAAACTGGAATTATGAAGAAGTCGAGGTCTTTGAGCCGAGCACGCCCGTGAGGCTGTACCGCAAGAGTTCGGCGCCGCGCCGCAGCCGCCGGCGGACCAGCGACTGGCTGAGGCCGAGGTGGGCCGCGATCTCGTCGAGCGTGCGCTGCTCGACGATGCGCAGCATCACGATCTCCCGGAGTTCCTCGTCGAGCGCGTCGAAGGCGAGGCGCAGCGCGTCGGCCCGCTCGCGGTGCCACGCGATGCGGCTGGGCGTGGCGGAGGCGGGGGTGTTCGCGGCCTGATCGTGCGACTCGATGAGCGACACCCCGCCCGCACCGCCGCCACGCTTCGCGGCGCCGAAATGATCGGCCAGGCCCATGATGCGGTGTTCGGCGATTGTGAGGAGCCACTCGCGAAATGCCCGCGGCCCGCCGCGGGTGAATCGGGCTCGATCATTCCACGCGATGAGCAGCGTCTCCTGCAGGACGTCGTCGGGGGACACGCGAGCCGCGAGCGCGGGGCCGATCCGCCGATCGATCGCGATGAGCAACAGCGACGGGTTCGCCATCGCGAGCAGTTGCTCCCACGCGCGCGCGTCCATCACGGGAGGAACTGCAACATCATCGGCGGACAACTGGGGCGCCCTCCTGCCCGCGCAGCATACCTGATCCTCGCACCCTGAGAAGAGCCTTCGACCCCGGATGCGCGCGGTCTGATCGAGAGAACCCGGGCGCGCGCCCGTCGTCCGGGCGCCCCGGGTACGCTCTTGGGCATGAAGCGACGATGCATGACGTGTTGGACCGGCGTTATCGCCATCGCGAGCATCGGCGGGTGCCGAAGCGGCGGGGCCGAGTCGCCGCAGTCCGGTGATCGCGCGGCGGGCGGCGAGGCGCCAGCCGCGACCGCGTCGGCCGAGGCGTGGTACGAGCCGGAGATCCGGGCGTTCGAGGCGGCGGACCGGGCGACGCCGCCGGTGCCGGGGCGGGTGGTGTTCGTCGGCAGTTCGAGCATCCGGATGTGGCGGACGCTGGCGGCGGACATGGAGCCCGTGCCGGTGGTGAACCGCGGGTTCGGGGGTTCGAAGACCGGCGAGGTGCTGGAAGTGTTCGACCGCGTGGTGACGCCTCAGCGGCCCGCGGTGATCGTGTACTACTGCGGCGACAACGACCTGGGCACGGACAACACGGACAGCGAGGCGGCGGCGGCGGGGTTCATCGAGTTTGACCGGCGGGCGCGCCGGGCCTGGCCCCGGGTGCGGGTGCTGTACATCGCGATCAAGCCGAGCCTGGCGCGATGGGAGAACTGGGGGGCGATGGGCCGCGCGAACGACCTTGTGCGCGCATACTGCGCGCGGACCCCCGGCGCCGAGTTCCTGGACATCGCGACGCCGATGCTCGGCGCCGACGGGCGGCCCGAGCCATCGCTCTTCGAGTCCGACGGGCTGCACGTCAACGCGAAGGGCTATGAGGTGTGGACGGGCGTGGTGCGGCCTCGGGTGCTGGCGGCGTGGCGCGAGGTGGGCGCGCGGTAACCGCGTGCGGCGCCGGGGCGCGCGGTGACTGCTCGCGTGGGCTCAGGGCTGTTCGGCGCCGGTCTGGGGCTTCAGGCGCGCCTCGAGTTCTGCGAGCCGGCGTTCCAGGGCCTGCAGACGCTCATCGCGTGCGGCGACTTGCTGGCGGAGCGCCTCGATCTCCGCGTGCGCGGCGTTGACGGCGGCGTCGGACTCGGCGCGCAGGTCGCGCAGGGCCTCGACGGTGATCGCCTCGAAGCCTCGGAACGTCACGGTCTTTATCCCGTCGGGCCCCGTGTCGACCCAGTCGGGGAAGATGGGCTCGACCTCCTGCGCCACGAAGCCGACGCGCCGGCCGGGTCGCTCGCGCGACGCGACGTCGGGCGTGTACAGGAACGACACGCCGCGGAGTTGGAGCAGGCGGTCCAGGCTTGAGGAGAGCGGGGCGATGTCGTGCTTGAGGCGCCGGTCGGAGAGGACGGCCCACGAACCCCCGCCCGGCTTGCCGGCGTTCCCGCCGACGACGAGCTTGATGTTCGATGACGGCTGAACGTAATCGCCGATCGAGACGAACCCCAGGCCCGTCGAGAAGACGCCCGGCTCATCCGGGAATACGGGATCGACGAGACGGAAGGCGGTTCCGGCGGCGGGCGAAATGGTGATGGGCTGGCGGGGTGACAGGACGTCGAAGTTGCCCGAGCCGGCGTCGGCGACCTCGACCTGGAGCCACTTGGCGGCGCCGGAGTAGATGTTGGTGCCGAAGTCGAGCGAGACCTGGACGTCGCCGTTCACGACCGGCAAGGCGGAGACCTGGAGGACGCTGCCGATGCGGTTGGCTTCGATCGGTGTGCTGGGGTGGGACCAGAGCGAGAAGCGCATGTCGACGGTGGAGTTGAGGGGCGTGCCCGAGGCGTCGCGGAGCAGGCCCTGATAGGTGAACCCGGTGCGGATGGGCGTCGAGGGCAGGGCGGTGTTGAAGGAGATGGACCAGCCGTTGATGTCACCGCCGTCGGCGTCGGCGTCGTCGTAGACCCACAGCCGCCAGGTGCCGTCGGCGCTCGCGCCGACCCAGGTATCGAGCTGCGTGCCGTGCGGGGCGGGGGGTGCGGGGGGTTGAAGGACGTCGTTCAGGTCGTAGTTGGTGGGGCGGTACGCGCCCGACGGGATGTTTGCGTTCTGCGGCATGAGCGGGCCGCTGTCGCGGAAGGTGAGGGTGGTGTTGACGAGGTCGCCCGGCCCGCCGCAGTCGGACATGAGCATGACGGTCTGGCCGTCGGGCCCGACGAGGAGGATGTCAAGATCGGCGGCGTAGGTGTGGTCGCAGCCGTTGAGCGTCACGGAGATGTTGTAGATGGTGGGGACGCCCGAGACGGTGATGTTGCTCGAGTAGCAGCCCGGTGCGCCGGTGGGGGGGCCGGAGCTGATGAAGCAGGTGGTGTTGTTGGAGAACGTCTGCGCGCCCGCGATCGGGCCGGCGAGCATGGCGACCACGAGCAGCAAGGACGCGCGCAGGAACGAGAACGATCGCATGGGTCTCCTCCTCACGAGGGGCCGAACGCGGTCGCGCCCGCCCCGGCGGGATGATACCAAGAACCGACGCCATTGAAAGAAGAACCGCCCCGCGAGGCTACTCTTCGCGCTATGGAAGGATCATCCGACCGTCCGTTGTTCACGCCCGGGCCGCTGACCACCAGCCGCACCGTCAAGCAGGCGATGCTGCGCGACCTGGGGTCGCGCGATGCCGAGTTCCTGGGCGTGGTGGCGCGCGTCCGGGCGGCGTTGCTGGAGGTGGGCGGCGCACCCGCGGGCGAGTGGGCGTGCGTGCCGATGCAGGGCAGCGGGACGTTCGGGATCGAGAGCGTGCTCTCGACGGCGGTGCCCCGTGGCGGCGGGCTCATGGTCGCGGTGAACGGCGCGTACGGGCGCCGGATGGCGGGCATCGGCAAGCGCCACGGGATCGCGACGAGCGTGGTCGAAGCGCCCGAGACGCAGCGGATCGAGGCGGAGGCGGTGGACCGGGCGCTCGCGAGCGCGCCGGAGAAGCCGGCGCTCCTGGCGGTGGTGCACTGCGAGACGACGACCGGGCTTGTGAACCCGATCGAAGCGATCGCGGCGGCGGCGCACCGGCACGGCGTGCCCTGCATGATCGACTCGATGAGCGGGTTCGGCGCGCTGCCGGTGGATTGCGCGTCGATGCCCGGCGTGTCGTGGGTGGTGAGCTCGTCGAACAAATGCGTCGAGGGCGTGCCGGGGCTGAGTTTCGTGCTGGCGCGCCGGCGCGACCTGGAGGCGTGCGAGGGGCGGGCGCGGACGCTGAGCCTGGACCTGTGGGAACAGTGGCGCGGGCTGGAGAGCGACGGGCAGTTCCGCTTCACGCCCCCGACGCACGTGATCCTGGCGCTGGGTCGGGCGCTGGAGGAACTGCGCGAGGAGGGCGGGCCGCCGGCTCGCCTGGCGCGCTACGCGCGCGTGCAGAAGATCGTGGTGGAGGGCCT
Source organism: Planctomycetota bacterium (assembly GCA_033763975.1). Taxonomy (NCBI): domain Bacteria; kingdom Pseudomonadati; phylum Planctomycetota; species Planctomycetota bacterium. The sequence goes on along the minus strand of JANRJM010000014.1, from coordinate 6,626 downwards.
GCGCGGGCTGGGGTATCGCACGCTGCTGCCCGACGAACTGCTCAGCCCGATCATCACGAGCTTTTTGTACCCGGACCGCCCGGGGTTCTCGTTCAACGCGTTCGCGGGCAGGTTGGCCGACATGGGCTACGTGATCTACCCCGGCAAGGTGTCGAACGCGCCGTGCTTCCGCGTCGGCTCGATCGGGCGCCTGCGCGAGTCGGACGCCGCGGGCCTGGTGCGCGCCGTGAAGACGTTGGGGTAGAAGTTCCGGAGCGCGGAAGGTCGGCGTCGCCGCGGGCCGCGTCACTCCAGGGTTTCGATGGCGACCACGAGCGCCTCGCTCGCCGCGCTGGCGCCGAGCCGCACGTGGTCGGCGGGCTCGGGGTTCGAGGGGTTGGACGCCGAGTTGTCGAAGACGCCCTCGAGCGTCAGGCTTGTGCCCGCCGGCAGCGTCAGCGGCTCGCGCAGCGCGTAACGGATCTGCCAGCGCGCGTCGTACGCGGGAAGGTCCAGGAGCGTGCGATCCTGCCCGTCGGGGAGCAACGCGCGAAGCGTGAGCGCGCGTCCCCGCCAGCGCATCACGGGCCACAAGGCGAGGACAGTGGTTTCGCGTTCGAGCGTTGTCTGTGCGCGCGAGGTGATGTCGGGCGCGCCCGGCGGCAGGTCGATCTCGGGGGCCGCCAGCACGAGCGTGCGGACCTCGCGCGAGGCCGGCGCCGGGGCCTCGCGGAAGGCGAGGCGCAGGCTGGCCTGCATAGGGCGGCCCATGGGGCGCGCGTAGAGGTCGATGACGAGCAGCGACCCCGCGGGGATGGCGCGTGCCGCGCCGGGCGGGTACTCCACGAGCCCGTCCCCCACGCCGTAGGACCCCAGGAACTGGGGCGAAGCGGGCATGTCGTCGGGCGCGGGCACGCGTCCGCCGGGTGGGATAAGCCAGACGAGGGCGTGGTGGATGCTGTCGCGCTCGACCGGGCGCAGTTCGAACGCCCCGACGCGGTGGTCTATGTCGGCGTCGAGGACCATGACCCGCCGCGCGTGCAGGAGCGGGCCCTCCGCCGGGAGCGGGGCGGCCGGGGTCACCAGCAGGACATCCGGCGGGCCGATGCGCCAGGTGGTGGGGGCGGGCGGGGTGCGGGGTAGATCACGCGGCGGGCCGGCGGGGCGGCCTGCGCGGAGCCAGGCCAGCAGGTCGGCGCGATCACGCACGGACAACGCGCGCGTGTGCGCGAACGGCGAGTCTTCGCCCGGCGGCGTCGACACGCCGTGCGAGGGCGGCATGAGGCGGTCGCGCACGACGGCCTCGACCATCGCGGCCCGGGCGTGCAGCGCGGGGAAGGAGTCGAGCGGGAACGCGCCCACGCCCCCCATGCGATGACATTCGACGCAGTTGCGCGCGATGATGTCGGCGACGCGCCCGAAGTAGGTCGGCACGTCCTGCGGTGCCGGCGCGGGGCGGTACCCTTCCTCGGGCGCGGGGTTCGGCGCGGGGCGGTTCACCGCGCCCGGCGCGGGCGGGATCTCCAGCAGGCAGCCCGGTGCCCAGGTGGCGCGGACCTTGGGATCGCGCCCGGCGAGCAGCGCGTCGACCGCGTCCTTGAGGAACGCGCGCTTGGGGGCGTTGCGGGCGGCCCCGATCGCGTACTGGTCGTCGACCGCGCCGCGGTAGACGACGCGCCGCGCGGGATCGAGCAGGAAGACCTCCGCGGTGGTGCGGGCGCCCAGCGCGCGGGCGATGCTGAGATCGCGGTCGGTGGCGTAGGGCCCCTTGAACGAGGCGTCGCGGATCTGCCCGCGGACGTCGTCCAGCGATTCGATCGGGACGGTGTTGAGCAGCACAACGGGCACGGCGCGCGAGGCGAACTGGCGTTCGAGGGCCGCCAGGCGCGGGGCGTACTTCGACGACACCGGGCAGCCCACGCTGGTCGCGGCGATGACGAGGCCCTTCTTGCCCTCGAGGAGCGATGACAGCGTGCGGCGCTCTCCCGAGAGCAGCGAGAGCGTGAGGTCCGGGGCGATGCGCCCGACGCCGAGCGCGTCGGGGTCGTCCTCGCGCGCGAGGCGTTCGAGGCGTTCGCCCGGGTCGGCGGCGGGGCCGGGCGGAACTTCGGGCTGCGCGGGGCGCGGGTGCAGGGCGCCGGCGGAAAGGGAGAGCAGCGCGAGGAGCGCCAGCCGGGCGGTGGATCGGGTCATCGCGGGATGGTACGAGCCCGCGGGCCGCCGCCTGCCAACGATGGCGGGATGCACCACACCCACGCGCAGGAGTTCATGCGGGAGCGCGGGATCGACGCCTGGCTCGTGCACGATTTCCGGGGCTCGAACAGTGTTTTGTCGCAGTTGCTGCCCGGGAAGCGGTTCCTCACGCGCCGGGTGGGGCTGGTGATCCCCGCGCGTGGCGAGCCGACGCTCATCGTGAGCCACATCGACGCGTCGAGCTTCAAGGGCGTGGACGTTGCGCGCCGGCTGTACCTGACGTGGAAGGAGTACCACGCCGCCGTGCGCGAGGTGCTGGGCGGGGCGCGCCGGGTGGCGATGGAATATTCGGCCGGGTGCGACCTGCCGGTGGTCGGGATCGTCGACGCCGGCACGGTCGAACTCGTGCGGGCGATGGGCCCGGAGGTCGTCTCGTCGGCGGATCTCATCCAGGCGACGGTGGCGCGATGGTCGGCCGAGGCGACGGCCAACCACGAGCGGGCCTGCGCCGCAACAACCCGGATCATGGCCGACGCCTTCGCGTTCATCCGCGCGGCGCTCGCGGCGGGCACGCCGACGGATGAGTTCCGCGTGGTACAGCGCATCCGCGAGCACTTCGGGCGCGAGGGGCTGGAGTATCCCGACGGGCCGATCGTCGCGGTGAATGGGCACGCGGGCGACCCGCACTTCGAGCCCTCGGAGACCTCGCCGTCGCCGATCCGCGCGGGCGACTGGGTGCTGATCGACCTGTGGGGGCGCGTGCCGGGCGACGAGAACATCCACAGCGACATCACGTGGGTGGGGTGCTGCGGCACGCCCAGCGAGCGCCAGGTGAAGGTGTTCGAGGCCGTGCGGGGCGCGCGCGACGCGGCGGTCGCGCTCGCGCAGGATCGCTGGCGCGCGAAGCGGGCGGTGCAGGGCTGGGAGATCGACGAGGCCGCGATGGGCGTGCTGCGCGACTCGGGGTTCGGCGAGGGCATCCGCCATCGCACGGGGCACAGCCTGTCGCCGGGCCCCAAGGTGCACGGGCTGGGCGTGAACATCGACAACACCGAGACGCGCGACACGCGCGAGATGCTGGCGGGCGTCGGGTTCACCGTCGAGCCCGGGCTGTACTTCAGCGACTTCGGCGTGCGCCTGGAGGTCGACGTGTTCAACGACCCGGCGAGCGGCCCGCGCATCACGAGCTGCGTGCAGCGGGAGATCGAGCGGCTGGGCTAAGCGGGCCGGAGTGTGCCGATGATGCGATCAAGTCTGGCGGCCGCCGCCGAGCGGAGCGCATCGGCAAGCGGCGTGTCGGCGAGTCGTGCTCGGAGCGTGCCGGCATCGACGAGTCCGTGCCGGAGCATCGCGCCGAGGTAGGCAACGACTTTCTCGCGCCCGGCGACGAGCTTGGAGATCGCCAGGTCGTGCACCCAGAGGCACCAGCCCGTTGCGCCGGCGGTTCGCTCGCTGCGGAGGGGTACAAGGCGAGCCCGCCAGCCGTCGGGCAAGGTGGCCGCCTCGAGCCCGACCCCGTGCGCGTGGTATCCGAAGGTCCGATGGAACGGGGATCCCTCGCCGATCGAACCGTCGATCAGGTCCGCTGCAACGCTCGTCCGGCTCGAACAGACACCTGCCTCCATGGAATCCGTGAGTTCCGAGGGCGGCGATTCAAACTGGCCAAGCACGGCCTGCGAGCCGATGACGACGAACTCCGTCTCGCCGGTGATGCCGGCGGCGGCCCTGAGGATGTGCTCAAGCTGCGTTCTGTTCATCTCGCACTCGCCGCTTGACGTCCCACACCACCGCGTACGGGATCGCGCCCGCGAAGGGCGAACTTTGGCGCAGGCGCTGGCCCTCGTCGCTCTTCTCCGTCAGGACGCGGCAGACCTCCTCGACCGGGCGGCCCAGGATCGCGCGCCACTCCGCATAGCAGCGGAGGAGGCCCGGTGCGTCGTGGTTCCGCGCGGTCCACCGATCGAGATTGTCCAATGCCATCACGATCCACTCGGGGCGCTGGGGAAGCTCCGCCGCGATCATGCGGGCGAGTTCGAGGCTCACGCGATCCTGGTACTCGTGCCCCATCAGTCGAATCGTACGGGGTGTCGGGTGCGGGGCCTTGGTGCGGGGGCTCCCGGGCGGTACGCTGCTTCCTCGCCATGACGACGTCGCGCGACACCCCGGCGATGCAGCAGTACACCCGCTTCAAGAAGCGACACCCCGGGTGCGTGCTGCTCTTCCGCATCGGCGATTTCTACGAGATGTTCGACGACGACGCGGTGAACGTGTCGAAGGCGATCGGCCTGACGCTGACGCAGCGCAGCGAGGGCGTGCCGATGGCCGGCGTCCCGCACCACCAGCTCGAGACCTACCTGCGCAAACTGATCGGCGCGGGGTTCCGCGTCGCGGTCGCCGAGCAGATGATCGACGCCTCGCAGGCCAAGGGCGTCGTGCCCAGGGCCGTCACGCGCGTGCTGACGCCCGGCACGCTCGTGGACGACGCGCTGATCGAGCAGGACGCGCCCGGGGCGCTCGCGGCGGTGGCGTTCACCGCGCCGGGCGCCGATTCGCCCGCGGCGGTGGGCGTCGTCGACGTCTCCACCGGCGAGTTCGTCGTGCTGCACGCCCCCGCCCACGAACTGGTGGACGAGCTCGCCCGGCGCGGCGTGCGCGAGGTGCTCTACTGCGACAGCGGCGAAGGGGCGCCGCCCGCGCGCGTCGCGCACGTGCTCGAGGCCCTGCGCATCCACGGCACGCCCCGCCCCGCGTGGAACTTCCGCCGCCAGGAGGCCCTGGACGCCCTGTTCGAGCAGTACCGCGTCGCGACCCTCGCGGGGTTCGGGCTGGAGGACGCCTCCGACGAGGCGATCCCCGCGGGCGTGCTCGTGCGGTACCTGCGCGAGACACAGACGCTCAGCGAGGAGGACGTGCGGGCCCTGGGGAACCTGGCGGTGGCGCGTCCGACGCTCGCGCACCTGCGCCCGCCGCGACGCGAGACGCCCGCGCGGCTCTGCGTGGTCGACGCCGTGTCGCTGCGCTCGCTGGAGGTCGAGCGGACGCTGCGCGACCCGCGTCCGGACGGGTCGCTGCTGTCGATCTTCCTGGGGCCCGGGCAGCGCGGGTCGGCGCGCACGTCTATGGGCCGGCGCCTGCTGCGGAGCTGGCTCTGCTGCCCGCTGCGCGACCCCGGCGAGATCGGCGCCCGCCACGACGCGGTGGGCGTGCTGACGCAGGACCGCACGCTGGCCGGGCGGGTCGGGGCGGCGCTGGACGGCGTGCAGGACGTGCCGCGCCTGGGCGCACGGCTCGCGCTGGCGCGCCTCTCGCCGCGCGATCTGGTCGGGCTTGGGAGGTCGCTCGAGCGCGCGGGGGTGATCGCCGGGCTGCTGGAGGGGTGCCAGCCCCTGGCCGAGATCCGCGCGGACCTGGCGCGGTCCGGCGTGCACACGGGGCCGATCGCCTCGGAGATCGCGCGGCTGTGCGTCGACGACCCGCCCCCGCACCTGCGCGAGGGCGGGCTGTTCCGCGACGGCGTCGACGCCGCGCTCGACGAGGCCCGCGGGCTGCAGCGCGACGCCGGGGCGTGGCTGGCGGCGTACCAGGGCGACCTCGCCGGCAAGTACGCCCTGCCCGGGCTCAAGGTCGGGTTCCACCGCGTGTTCGGGTACTTCATCGAACTGCCCACCGCCCAGGCGCGCCAGGCCCCGGCCGGGCTGACGCGCACGCAGACGCTCCGCAACGCCGAGCGCTTCACCACGCCCGAGCTGCGCGAGTTCGAGCGCAAGGTCTCGACCGCCGAGGCGAGCGCGCTGCAGCGCGAGCGCGACCTCTTCGCCGACCTGTGCGCCCGGGCGCACGGGGCGCTCGGGCACATCGACCTCGCCGGCCGGCGTCTGGGCGAGCTCGACGCGCTGCTCGCCTTCGCCGACAAGGCGAGCGCCCGCGGGTGGGTGCGTCCCGAGATGGTCGAGGAGCCCGTGCTGCGGATCCACGCGGGGCGTCACCCGGTGCTGGATGAATCGCTCGGCGCGTCGTTCGTGCCCAACGACGTGGAGCTCGGGCTCGACGCTTCGGACGAGTCGCGGGCCCGGCTGGCGCTCATCACCGGGCCCAACATGGCGGGCAAGAGCACGTTCATCCGCCAGACGGCGCTGCTGTGCCTGCTGGCGCACGCGGGGTCGTTCGTGCCGGCGGACCGCGCGACGATCGGCATCGTCGACCGCATCTTCACGCGGATCGGCGCCGACGACGCGCTGCACGCCGGGCGCTCGACGTTCATGGTCGAGATGATCGAGACCGCGTCGATCGTGAACCACGCGACGCCGCGCTCGCTGGTGGTGCTCGACGAGGTTGGGCGGGGGACGTCCACGCTCGACGGGCTCTCGCTGGCGTGGGCGATCGTGGAGCACCTGGCCGGCGCGGGGGCCGGCGCGGGGGCCGGCGCGGGGGCCGGCGCGGGGGCCGGCGGGGGG